>DASSCW010000198.1:0-16606 GCA_035697465.1 Candidatus Limnocylindria bacterium
ACGTCGCCCTCGAGGCGCTTCAGCAGCGCGGGTCCGAGTTCCATGGGTACCTACAGGTTGCCGCGAAGGGCCTGCTCGCGCTCGATGGCCTCGAACAGCGCCTTGAAGTTGCCGACGCCGAAGCCACGCGACCCGTGGCGCTCGATGATCTCGAAGAAGAAGGTGGGCCGATCCTGCACCGGCCTGGTAAAGATCTGGAGGAGGTAGCCCTCCTCGTCACGATCAGCCTCGATGCCCAGCTCTTCGAGCGTCTCCATCGGCACCCCGACGTCGCCGACCCGATCCGGGAGCGACTCGTAGTAGGCGTGCGGCAGTCCAAGGAACTCGACGCCGCGCCCGCGCAACGCGCGCACCGTGCCGACGATGTCCTCGGTCCGCAGGGCGATGTGCTGCGTGCCGGCATCCAGGTAGTAGTCCAGGAACTCCTGGATCTGGCTCTTCTTCTTGCCCTCCGCCGGCTCGTTGATCGGGAACTTGACCCGCCCGTTTCCGTTGGTCATGACCTTCGACATGAGGGCCGAGTAATCGGTGTGGATCACCTTGTCGTCGTAGTGGATCAGCTGGCTGAACCCAAGCACGTCGCGGTAGAAGTCGACGTACTTGTTCATGTCGCCGAGCCCCACGTTGCCGACGCAGTGGTCCACCTCCAGCAGTTGCTGGCCGGTCGCGGCGGCGGCTGGACGCTGGATCTTGTGGTAGCCCGGGGCAAAGGTGCCGTGATAGTCGCTGCGATCGACGAAGGAGTGGATCACCTCGCCGTAGGTGTGGATCGCGCTGCGCCGGAGGGTGCCCTTCTTGCCTTCCAGCTCGGTCGGCTCCAGTGCCGACCGGGCGCCGCGAGACGTCGTCTCCCGCCATGCCGATTCCACGTCGTCGACCGAGAACGCGATGTCGTGCACGCCATCGCCGTGCCTGGCGACGTGCTCGGCCAGCTCACCATCGGGCTGGAGCGGAGCCGTGAACACGAATCGGATGTCGTTCTGCACCATCACGAAGCTCGCTCGGTCACGGACGCCCGTCTCGAGCCCGGCGTACGCCACCGGCGTGAAGCCCCACAGGGCGCGGTAGTAGGCGGCCGCCTGCCTGGCGTTGCCGACCCAGAACTCGACGTGGTCGATGCCCTTCAGCGGCAGGAAGTCCTGCGCCTCGGCGGCAGCATTCGGGTTGAGCACCGCGCCGGCCTGGTTGGCGGCGCCTCTCGTTGCGGTCGTATCGGTCATGGCATATCGATTCTAGACCGGCGAGACGACTCATTCGGAGGGGTCCGATTTGGCTTGAGGCGCTCGACCATGGGGGCTGCGATCAGGGTCACGTCAATCATCTTGTCTACCGCCACTGCCAGGTCCTCAGGCGAGAGGTACGTCTCCTCCGAGGTCACGTCCTCCGAGAGGACGTCCGACACCGTCAACATGCAGGCCGCCTGGATGTCAGCCCTCGACGCGAGGTAGAAGAGGGCGGCCGCCTCCATCTCGAACGCCAGGACGCCCCGCGCGCGCCACTTCGAGGTGTAGTCAGGATCCGGGTTGTAGAAGACGTCGACCGATGCCACCGACCCGACGTGCACCGGGATCCCAGCCTCCTGGGCAGCGTGATAGAGGGCATGGGTAAGGGCGAAGTCGGCGGTCGGCGCGTACGGCTCGCCGTGGAGGTAGGTCCTGGTGGCGCCGTCGACCGGTGACGCAGACAGCGCGATGACCAGGTCTCCGGTGCGCAGGTCATGGCCGATACCCCCGCACGTCCCCACCCGGATCAGCTGCTTGGCGCCGAGGCGCAGCAGCTCCTCCGCGACGATCGAGAAGCTCGGCGTTCCCATGCCACTGGTCTGGACGCTGACAGGGCGTCCCTGATGGGTGCCGGTCCAGCCGAGCAGCCCACGGTTCTCGTTGACCAGGCGCGCGTTCTCGATCCCGCCGTCGAACCGCTCGGCGATGCGTCGCGCCCGATTGGGGTCGCCCGGCAGCAGGATCAGGGGTGCGTAGTCACCGGGTTCCGCATGGAGATGGATCTGCGGCATGCCGATAGCGTACCCGGCCCACGGCTTGCTGAGTAAACGGGCATGGAAGCGCGCGCCGCCAAGTGGCCGGACGGACTCGAGGACCGTCACGCAGAGCCCTTGACCGGACGGCAGGCGCTGCCGGTCGGTCTGATCGTGCTGTCCCTCGTCATGGCGGCAGGCCTCGTGGGACTGGCTGGACGCGAGGCGACGGCAACCGTGTCCGGCGGCGGGATGCGGCTGGAGTGGCATGCGCCGACCGTCATCCGGAACGGCGAGTTCCTGGAGATGCGCATCACGCTCGAGTCAGCAGATGCGGTCGGGCGTCCGGTGCTCGGCATCGACGCATCGCTGTGGGAGGACTTCACCGTCAACTCGTTCATCCCCGCGGCAGTCGATGAGTCGAGCGCGAACGGTGAGTTCCGCTTCGAGTTCGCTCCGATGGATCCTGGGGCGAGCCTGCTGATCAAGGTCGATGCCCAGATCAACCCTGACACCCTGGGCGGCAACACAGGGATGGTGACGGTCTACGACGGTGACCAGTCGCTCGTGAGTCTCCCCGTACAGATCGAGGTCCTTCCCTGATGGACATCATCCTGCGTGCCACGGTCATCTTCTTTGGCCTGTACGTGCTGGTGCGCCTGCTGGGCAAGCGTGAGCTGGCACAGCTCACGCCCTTCGAGCTGATCGTCCTGGTGGTAACCGGCGACCTGATCCAGCAGGGCGTGACCCACAACGACTTCAGCCTCACCGGATCGCTGCTGGCCGTCTCGACGTTCGCCTTCTGGGCATCCGTCCTCAGCTGGCTGACGTACCTATCTCGCCGGGCGGAGCGGTTCCTGGACGGCGAGCCGCACGTCATCATCCGCGACGGCGAGATCCTGAGGGGCAACCTTCGCCGGGATCGCCTCACGGTCTCGGAGATTGAATCGGAGATGCGGCTGGCGGGAATTCCGCACATTCGCGACGTCGCCTGGGCGATCGTGGAGCCGCGCGGCAGGATCTCATTCATCCCGCGCGACAACGACACCGACGTCAACTCGCAGTCCGATGACGAGGGCGCCGTCTAGCATCAGCGGATGCCCTACCGCGATGAGCTGACCTTTGCCCAGGATCTCGCTGTTCGCGCCGGCGATCTGCTCGCGGCGAGCTACGGCAAGGTCTCCCGCATCGACCGCAAGAGCAAGCGGGACGTGGTGACGGAGGTCGACTACGCGTCCGAGAAGCTGATCCTGGACGCGATCCGGGAGCGGTACCCCTCCGACGCGCTGCTTGCCGAGGAGTCGGGCCATCATCGCCGCGCCAGCCGCGACACGCCGATCAGCGGCAGGACGTGGGTCATCGACCCGCTCGACGGCACCGTCAACTACGCGAACGGGATTCCGCACTTCTGTGTCTCGGTCGCGCTGGTCGGCCCGGCCGGGCCGCAGGTCGGCGTCGTGCTGGACCCGCTGCGCGGGGATAGCTACGCGGCGGCAGCCGGAGGCGACGCGACCCTGAACGGCGATCGCATCTCCGCCTCCGACAAGGAGGAGCTGGGTGACTTCGTGGTGAGCCTGGCCGTGATTGGGCGAGGCGGCATCGGCCGCGAGCGCCGCATCGGTCGGCAGGTGCGGATCCATCGGCGAATGGGGAGTGCCGCGCTGGGCCTCGCCTATGTGGCGAACGCGCGATTCGACGCCTTCGTCCAGAACGGCGGGCTGTCGGCATGGGACGTGGCTGCCGCGGGACTCATCGCCGAGCGGAGCGGCGCCAGGGTCACCGACCTGGTCGGCGGGCCATGGTGGGATCCCGGACGCTCGTCGGCGTCGATGAGCATCGTGGCCGCCCCACCGCGCCACCACGGAACGCTGCTCGAGCTGCTGGCCGCCACGCGGACCACGGTCCAGACGCGCCGGTAGCCATCCCCTCAGACGTCGATGCCGCGGAGCACCGTGGCGAACATGGCGAGCGTGCGCGCCGTAGCGCCCCATACCAGCTGGCCCGATGCCCGATACCCACCGACGCGCAATGTCCAGCCGGGTCCGTGGACGATCTCGTCGGTGATGGCGCCCTCGTGCATCAGGTCCCGGACCGGCAGCTCCACGATGAGCGCGACCTCGTCGCTCTGCGGTGACATCTCAGGCTGCGCCGCAAGCGCGCCCACGAAGGGGCGAATCTCGAAGTTGGTGACCGGGATCCAGACGTCGTCCAGCGCGCCGAGGATGGTGACCGCGCCGGCGTCGACGCCGATCTCCTCGAACGCTTCGCGCACCGCCGTAGCTTCGCGCGACACATCCCGCTCCTCGCTCGCGCCGCCCGGCAGCGAGACCTCGCCGGCGTGCGAGCGCATCTCGGCATTGCGCACCGTGAGCGGCAGCCGCAGCTCGCCGTCCGGGCCGGGATAGAGCACCAGGAGGGTCGAGGCAAGGCGCGCCGGCGGCATCGCGCGGCGGTCGTAGCGAGAGCGGATGACGCCGTCGGCGGCGGGACGCGGCATGAACCGCGCGTCGACGTCGATCGGCCTTGGGGCATCCCGCAACGCACCGGCCAGCGCATCCTGCCAGCCGGACTCAGCGCGTAAGATGCGATCCATGAGCTTCTCGCCCTCCGGTCGATCCGATCGGGACGCCCCTGCGCGAGCCGCCATCTACAACACGCGCCTGCTCGTCAACCGTACCCCGCACTTCAGCACGCGCACGCGGCGAGAGGCAAATCGGGGCCTGGACATGCTCGAAGGGCAGCTCGGGCGCAACCAGGTGAACGTGGCCGAGGCGGTCCGTGGCCTCGAGCTGTTGAACCGCGCGCACAGCTCCCTCACCTTCGGCCTGCTGCGCGAGCCGGGCTTCGTAGAGCGCTTCGGCGCCGCCCTGCGGCAGATGGGCCTGCGTGGCATTGAGCAGCGCCTCGACGAGGTGCCCGGCTCCGTCATGGCACAGCCGATCCCAGGGCCCATCCGCGGGCGGCAACATCGCGACGAGCTGCCTGACGAGGAGCGCGTCGACGCCAAGGGCCGGCCCCTACCCCCTCCGCCCGGCTACTACTGAGCCAACGCGGCCAGGAGCGCATCCTGGGTCGGGGTCGAACCGAGCCCCAGCGCATGCCCGATGCGGGCCGCCTCCGGCGGCTCGAGGTAGGTCGATCGCAGCAGCTCCCATCCCGACTCATCGAAGATGGCGGACGGCGGACCGTCGGCCAGCACCCGCCCGCCGCCGAGCACGACCACCCGATCGAACTCGCTGGCCACGAACTCCATGTCATGGCTGATGGCAATGATCGTGCGCCCGGCGCGGTGAGCCTCGGCCATGACCTCGCGGACTACATCAACGCCCGCCGCATCCTGGCCGGTGGTCGGCTCGTCGAGCACCAGGATCGGCGTCTGCATGGCGAGCACCGAGGCCAGCGCCAGCAGCTTGCGACGTGACGCCCCGAGGTCGTACGGGTTGGTGGCCGCCGCGTCGGCCAGGTGCGTCGCCTCCAGCGCGGCAGCGGTGACAGCAGCGAGCCCCGCTCCGCGCACGCCCAGGTTGCGGGGTCCGAATTCGACCTCTGCCCGCACCGAGCCGGCGAAAATCTGCCGGTCCGGATCCTGGAACACCAGGCCGACATGACGCGCGAGCTCGGCGACCGTGTGGCGCGCAGCGTCTGTCCCCCCGACCAGTACCCGGCCGGACGTCGGTCGCAGCAGGCCGTTGAGGTGTCGCACCAGGGTCGTCTTGCCGCTGCCGTTCTGACCGACCAGGGCAACCCGTTCGCCCGGGCCGATCTGGAACGACACGTCGTCCAGGGCCTGCACCGCATCGGGCTGGTAGACATGGCTGACCCCTTCGAGCGAGAGCGTTGGCGTCTTAAGGCTCACGCGCTGATGACCTCGCGCAATCGGGCGCGCTGCGGCTCCGGGATACCGGCCTCGGCCGCAGCTCGCGCCAGGCGCACGGCGGCTGGAGGCCGCACGCCGAACTCCACCAGACGCTCGTCGGCGAGGACCTTGTCAGAGGCGCCGTCCATCGCCATCCGACCGTTATCGAGCACGACGATGCGGCTGCAGATGGCTGCCAGCAGGTCGGTCTTCTGCTCGGCAATGACGATCGAGGCGCCTCCCTCGGCCAGGCGCGCGAGGGCCTCGCCCACCAGCCGCGTGCCCTCGGGATCGAGGTGTGCCGTCGGCTCGTCGAGGACGAGGTGTGAGGGACGGAGCGCCAGCAGTCCGGCGATCGAGACGAGCTGCTGCTGACCACCGGAGAGGCGCGCCGGATCGCGCGCGGCCAGGTTCTCGATCCGCAGTGCCGCCAGCGCCTCGCCGATGCGCTGCAGGATCTCCTCGCGCGGCAACCCAAGGTTCATCGGGCCGAAGGCAACCTCCTCGAAAACGCTGCCGGCGACTCCGGAGAGCTGTGTCGCGGGGCTGGCGAAGGCGATGCCGATGCGCCCGGACAGCTCGTGGATGGCCAGCGGCGCCGCGTCTTCGCCATCCAGCAGCACCCGACCGGCCAGGGTGCCGCCCACGGTGCGTGGCGCCAGACCGCTGGCCACCAGGCAGAGTGTGGTCTTGCCCGCCTCGGAGCGGCCGGCAACGCCGACCACCTCGCGGTCACCGAACGTCAGCGACACGTCGTGCAGCGAGGCACGCGCCGCGCCCGCGTAGCGGTAGGAGACGCCTTCGAGGGTCAGCATCGCCAGGCGCCCATCAGCCCAGCGGCCCGAGCCAGCCCACGGCCCGGCTCAGCAGCAGGGCGGGCACGGCGGCGACCATCAGCCAGCGCGCGATGGCCTGCCGGCCAGAGTCCGGCGGATGCCAGAGCAGCGTGCGGCGTCCGGGGCGGGTGAAGCCGCGCGCCTCGAGGGCCATCGTCCGTTCCTCGATCTCGGCGATCGAGCCGAGCAGTACAGGGCCGGCCAGCGGCAGCACCCCGCGCAGGCGCTTCCGGAAGCTGCCCTCGGTGTCCAGCCCACGAGCCCGCTGTGCGGCGATGATCGATGTCGCCCGCTCGACCATTGCCGGCACAGTCTGCACGGACGAGATGGCGACGAACGCGAGCCGCGGGCCCACCCCGCGACGCTCCAGATCGAGGACCAGCTCGGATGGGGGAGTTGTCAGGTAGAAGAGCGTGACGGCGCCGCTGATGGCTCCGATCCGGGCAAGGGTCTCGATCGCGAACGCCAGCCCTTCGGCCGTGGCGCGGATCGGTCCCACCTGGAATAGGACGTCGCGTCCCGCCGGATAGAAGAACAGGTTGACGACCAGCACGCTGATCGCGATGGGCAGGCTCAGGAGGAGGGACGTGCGCATGAGGCGCGGCAGGATGCCGGCCACCAGGCCGGGAATGACGACGGCGAGCAGCACGAGGACCGCAGGCCCGATCACGCCCCCCAGCACGATGGCCATCGCGGTGCTCGCCGCCGCCATGACGAGCTTCGTCAACGGATTGAGCCGATGGACCGGGCTCGGCCCGGGCACCCCCAGGAAGTCAGGCAGCGCCGCCGGCCGCTCCGGCTGCGCCGCCGCGGTCGAAGTCTCGGTCAGACGGGCGCCCCCTCCTCGATCGCGACCACCCGTTCACCCTGCGGGAAACGAGCCTTGAAGCGATTCGCCATGGCCTGGAGGATCAGGTAGACGGTGAAGAAGGTGGTGACCTTGTCGATCGGGTCGCTGATCAATCCCTGCCCGGTCGTCGCCGCCTGTACGTCGAGCCCCGCCTGGCGGAAGGCCGCGACCAGGAAGTCGGTGCCGGACGCCGTCACGCCGCCGAAAACGCCGGCGGCGATGGGCGCGCTGATCAACGCCGCGATGATGCCGGTGAAGACGCCGGCAACTACGACGTAGGCGGCGGTCAGGTCGCGACGAATGAGCAGCAGCGCAAACAGCCCGAACACGGCGGCCACCACGAGGGCGACGGCCAGCCATCCCAGGGCGATGAAGTACCACTCCACGCCGTCGGTCGACGGCAGCAGCGAGACGTCCGTCTGGAAGATCGCCCGGTAGCCGATCACGGCCGCAAGGGCCATTCCGCCGACCAGGGCCACCGTGACCAGCCCTCCCACCAGCAGTTCGGCGGTGGAACGCGTCGGACGGGGTCGAAGGAAGCCGGCACGGCCGGCCAGTCCCGCAATCACGCCGATCGCCACTGCCGTGATCGCAAAGGCGGCCAGGGGCTGGTTCTGGAAGGGAGGGGGGATGACGTACGACCACAGGAGGTTGCCCAGTGCCCCTGTCACCGCGCCGGCGATCGGTCCACACAGCACCCCCACCAGGATCGTCCCGATCGAGTCCAGGTAGATCGGGATCTTCAGGGCGGCTCCGACCGCCTGGCCCAGGATGATGTTGACGGCGATGCCGAGCGCCATGAGCAGGTAGGTCCGGGTGGTGAACTCTCGTGCCAGGGAGTCGAGGCGTCCGGTCTGCAGCAGCTCAAGGCCGAAGTACACGACCGCGCCCACCACCATGGCGATGGTCAGGATCAGGGCCCAGGTGTTTGCCGCCTTGGCGTTGACGAAGGTATCGGGGTCGACGTCGGCCCCGGTGCCGAAGTCGCCGAAGCCGATGATGCCGACGTAGGCCACGACTGCGAAGGCGACCAACCCGGCCGCGAATCGCATCGGCCCCCATTCGCCGGTCTGCACCAGGAGCAGCCCGGCGTAGACGAGGTCGCCGACGATTGCGCCGATCGCCACGGCCAGGAACCACTGCTGTCCGGTGAACCAGAGCAGCAGGCCCACCAGGGCGCCCGCCCCGATCCCGACTGCGATGCGCAACGTGCGCGTGTCCATGTCGCCCTCCTCCTCCTGTGGTGCGGCTAGGCCACTGCCAGGGCCAGCCGCTCGAGCAGCTCGGCCTTCATGGCCTCCGGCTCGATGACGGTTGCGATCTGGGTCGGCGGACGCTGCGCGTCGTTGGAACGGTAGAGGCTGCCGGCCACGTACGGGTCATTGCCGGTGTCGCAGGCCAGGCGCTCGTCGACGGACTCGGTCACGAGGTCCGGTCGCAGCAGCGCGCCGATGAGCGTGACCGGGTCGTGCAGGTAGCAGCCGTCGATGCCGTCTGCCTCACGATGGAACGCGACATAGAAGCGGACCGCATCGCGCACGATGCCGGCCAGGTGCGTCTCCGGCAGCTGGCGGAGATCCTCCATGCGAAAGACCACGTCCTGGGTGGCATCCAGCGGGAAGATGCGATCGATGGTGCCGAGGCGCAGGCAGGTCTCGGTCGCCTCGGGATCGACACAGGCGTTCCACTCGCCGGTTTCTGTGGTGTTGCCGCGTTCCTCGAGGGTGCCGCCCATCCAGATCACCTGCCGCATGCCCGTCCCGAGGTCGATCCCGTTCTGCGCGGCAATCGCCAGGTTGGTCAGTGGGCCGAGGGCTACGAGCGTGATCTCGCCGGGGTGGCGCTTGACGTGCGCGCCCAGGTAGCGCGGCGCGGGAACCGGGGTGTAATCGGTGCTGCCCAGCTTGCGATCCTCGCCACGCAGCTCCGCGTACCCGGTCCCGGTGGGCCCGTGGGTGTCCGGTGCCGTGCGCAGCCGGCGCTGCAGGGGACGTGCAGCCCCGATGCTGACCGGCACGTCGGCCCTGCCGACCATCTGCAGGATCTTGCCGGTGTTGCGCGCCACGTGGTGGATCTCGACATTGCCTGCCACGCAGGTCACGCCGCGCAGGTTCAGCTCCGGGGCGGTGGCCGCGATGAGGAGCGCGACCATATCGTCGATCCCGGTATCGACATCGAGGATGAGCGGCAGCCGCTCCCCGTTGCTGGGTGGCGCCTGCGTCGGCTCCATCGGCTCCATGCTAGCGCGGCCAGCGCCCGGCACGCCCCACCTTGCTGCCGAGCTCGTGGTGGCCAAGGGCGGTGCCGATGAAGCGCGCGGCGTCCAGGATCCCCTCGATGTCGACGCCGTGACGCACTCCCTGCCGGTCCAGCAGGTAGACGAGGTCCTCGGTGGCGAGGTTGCCGGCCGCGCCTGGAGCGAATGGCGAGCCGCCCGTACCTCCGGTGGAGGCGTCGAACGCGGTCACCCCTGCCGCCATCGCGGCCATGACGTTGGCGAGCGCCGTGCCGCGCGTGTCGTGCAGGTGCAATGCGACGACCTCCGGACCGATCCCCGCAGCGCTCAGCGCGCCGAGCACCCGCACGATGTCAACGGGCGCGGCCACGCCCAGCGTGTCGCTGATCGACAGCTCGTCTACGCCCATGGCCAACAGCCGCTCGGAGACGCTGACCACGGCCCGCGCGTCCACCTCGCCCTCGTACGGGCAGCCGAAGGCAGTGCTGACGTAGGCCCGCAGCCACCAGCCACGTGCGCGTGCCTCGTCGGCGAGCGGCGCAAACGTGGCCAGGGATTCCTCGATGCCCATGCCGATGTTGTGCTGGACGTATGCCTCGGTGGCCGCGGTCATCAGGCAGATCGCATCGACGCCAGCCTCGATCGCGCGGTCGAGCCCTCGTCGGTTCGGCACCAGCACGGGGTAGCGCACGCCTGGCTGCCGCTCCAGGGCTCCCATCAGGTCGTCGGCGTCAGCCATCTGCGGCACGGCCCGCGGCGAGACGAACGAGGTTGCCTCGATCTCGCGCAGTCCGGCCGCCGCCAGCAGGGAGATGAACCGCACCTTGTCCTCGGTGGCGACGGTCACGCCTTCCGCCTGCAGGCCATCGCGCGGCCCGACCTCGTAGATCCGGACGTCCACCGCGGTCATGTCGAGATTATTGCGGGTCAGGCCGATACCTCCGCCAGCACATCCCCGCGCCCGACCTGCTGCCCCTCACGCACCATCAGCCGCCTGACGGTTCCGGCCAGCGGCGTGACCACGGCGTGCTCCATCTTCATCGCCTCGATCACGACCACGGTGGCGTGCGCCGGGACCGATGCGCCCTCGCTCACGCGGACCGCGATCACGCGACCGGGCATCGGCGCCACGAGGGAGGCGTGACCTGAGTCATGCGCGGCTGCGTGCCGGATCGCCTCGTCGACGGTCGGGGCCGCGGCGATCGCGAACTCGAGCGATTGGCCCTCCACGTCGACGTGCACGACACCGGCATCAACCGCGACCGTGTCGGCCGGCGCCGACCCATTGATCGTCACGGATCGTTCGTCATCGTCATGTTGCAGCCGTACCGACGGCAACGCGTTCGGTCGCCAGCCGCCACCCCAGGCGCCGCGCGGCATGACCGCCTCTCGGGCGGCGGTCGCCGCTGCTTGCCACGCGGTATCGGTCGCTTGCGGTGGGTCAGGAAGCTGGAGCGCGGCGATGGAATCGGACCGCATCTCGCCATCCCGCATGACGGGCTGGGCCAGGAGCCATCGCAGGAAGCGCAGGTTGGTGCGCACGCCAAGGACGCGTGTCTCGGCCAGGGCGGCCGCCAACCGGTTCAGGGCGGTCGCCCTGGTCGGTCCGTGGGTGATCAGCTTGGCGAGCAGCGGATCGTAGCGGTCGCCCACCACGTCTCCCTCGCGCAGCCCGGTGTCGACGCGGACAGCTGACGGCCACTCCACCCGCAACGCGCGTCCGGTGGCGGGCAGGAAGTCGGCGTCCGGATCCTCCGCGTAGAGGCGTGCCTCGATGGCGTGACCACGCAGCGTCACGTCTCCCTGGGCGATGCCGAGCGGCGTCCCGGCGGCGATGCGCAGCTGATCGGCAACCAGGTCGCGTCCCGTGAGCGCCTCCGTCACGGGATGCTCGACCTGCAGCCGCGTGTTCATCTCCAGGAACCAGTAGTTCCCCTCGTCGTCCAGCAGGAACTCAACCGGACCCGCACCCACGTAGCCCACGGCTCCGGCAACCGCCAGCGCCGCCGCGCCCATCCGATCGCGCAAAGCGCCATCGACCGCCGGTCCCGGTGACTCCTCCACGATCTTCTGGTTGCGGCGCTGAGCCGAGCAATCGCGCTCCCCCAGGTGGACCCCCGCACCCGCGGCGTCGAACAGCACCTGCACCTCGACGTGCCGCGGCCCGACGAGCAGCCGCTCGAGGATGAGCCGATCGTCGCCGAACGCTCTGGCAGCCTCGCGCCTGGCGCCGGCGATCGCATCGGGCAATGCGGATGGCTCCTGCACCACACGCATCCCCTTGCCACCGCCGCCCGCCGCCGGCTTGACCAGCAGCGGGAAGCCGACCCCACCTGCTTCCGCGATAAGGCGCTCGTCAGCCTGCTCCTCGCCGTCGTATCCCGGCAGGACGGGCACGCCCAGCGCGACGGCGGTCCGGCGCGCGGCCGCCTTGTCGCCCATGGCGGCGATGGCCTCCGGCGGAGGCCCAACCCAGGCGATCCCTGCATCCGTCACCGCCTGGGCGAAGGCCGGGTTCTCGGCCAGGAAGCCGTAGCCGGGATGGATGGCGTCGGCGCCGGCGCGTCGGGCGGCGTCCACGATCGCATCGGCCTCCAGATAGTCAGCGACTGGCATCACCAGGTCCATGCCGTCGGGTGGCCGGTCATCGTGGGTGTGGATGCCGATCGCCCGCATCCCGAGGCGCCGCGCAGTCCGCGCCACCCGAACCGCGATCTCCCCGCGGTTGGCGACAAGGACGGCGGTCAGTGTGTGCGACCTCCCTGCGGGCTCGCGCAAGGCCACGGGAGCCGTTGCCACCGCTGTTAACGACGAGCGCGACACACGCATGCGACCGCCGACTCGTGCCGCTGGCAGACGACCGTCGACGATCCAGCGCTGGACCGTCCGGACGGTGACGCCCAGCTCTTCAGCCACCTCGCGCGGCGTCATGGCGTCATCGGTCACGTCGCGATTGTCGCATCGCGTCGCGGTGTTGGCAGGAGGCACCACTTCCGGGGTCTGAGGCATGCCCGCGTGTGTGCGAAGCCCTCGGCGAGGACTATGATCGGCCGCCTCGGGACCCGCGCTCTGTCGGCGGTCCAACGGGCCGGTCGTATCATGTGCCCGCTCCGCCCGCCCTTAGCCTGGCGGCCGTCCGCGGGACCCGACGCACACCTGAGCGTGCGGAAATCGGTGGAAGGAACCCGGGAGGAAATATGCGACGTCCAGCGAGAGCTTCTCGCCTGTCCCTGCTTGTCGCCCTGGTCTTCGTGCTCTCCGCCTTTCCTGGGCAGGTTGGCGCAGCGCCCGGCGGCAGCGCGTCGGCCACGTCCAGTAGATTCGTCACCGGACCGAGTGCAAGCAGCCCAACGCAGATCGCGCTCGACCACATTCGCGGCCACGCACGCGCGCTCGGCCTGAGGGCCGGCGATACGGACGATATCGGTGTGGTACGCCGGTACACCGACGCCCACAACGGCGTGACGCACGTGTACCTCGCCCAGCGATACCGGGGCATCGAGGTGATCGATGCGTACGCGAACTACAACATCGCGCGCAACGGCAGCATCATCTCGTTCAACCACAGCTTCGTGCGTGGCTTGAAGGACCAGGTGCGTAGCGGGAGTGACCGCCTGAGCGCCGCTGCGGCCGTGAAGAGCGTTGCGCGGCAGCTCGGCCTGCGGCCGCCGGCCACCCTGAAGGTGAAGAGCACCGAGGGTGGGGCCAGCGGCAAGGTGGTGTTCGCAAGGAACGGCATCAGCCTCGAAGTGATCACGGCGAGGCTCGTCTACCAGAGGTCGGGCAGCGTGCTTCGGCTCTCCTGGCAGATCGATCTGTATGAGCCGAGTGGTGCGCACTGGTGGAACCTGCGGGCCGATGCGTCGAGGGGCACCATCCTGGCGCGTTCCGATTACGTCAGCCACGCGGATGACGCCTACAACGTCTTCGCTCTTCCGAAGGAGTCGCCGAACGACGGCGGACGGACGATCGAGGTCAACCCGGCCAACGGCTCCTCGCCGAATGGCTGGCACAACACCGACAACGACGCCGCCCGCGAGACGACCAACACGACGGGCAACAACGTCAACGCCTACGCCGACCGCAACGCCGACAACGTGCCGGACACGGGCAGCAGCCCGGACGGGACGCTGGCCGGCGACAACCTCACCTTTAACTTCCCGCTGGACCTCACGGACCCGCCGGAGGATTACCAGGACGCGGCGGTCACGAACCTCTTCTACTGGAACAACATCATTCACGACGTCCTGTACAACTACGGCTTCGACGAGAAGTCCGGCAACTTCCAGTTGCACAACTTCGGGGCACCCGGTAAGGGCGGCGACCCGGTGAGGGCCGAGGCCCAGGACGGCAGTGGCCGCAACAACGCGAACTTCCTCACCCCGCCGGACGGCTTCGCGCCCCGCATGCAGATGTTCGAGTGGCGCGACTCCGCGCCGAACCCCCTGGTCGTCGAGGGCATCGGCACCTTCTCCGGCCCGATGGCCGGCTTCGGATCCAGCCTGGCGACCACCGGCCCGATCTCGGGTCAACTCGTGATCGCGAACGACGGCGTGGCACCGACGAGTGATGGCTGCACCCCGTTCGCGGCGAACTCCCTGGTCGGCAAGATCCCGCTTATCGACCGCGGCACCTGCACGTTCGTCGTGAAGGTGAAGAACGCACAGAACGCGGGGGCGGCAACGGCCGTCGTGGCGAACAACGTCGCCGGCCCGGCGGTCGGCATGGGTGGGGCAGACCCGACGATCACGATCCCGTCGATCATGATCTCGTTGGCGGACGCCACCACCATCAAGGCCGGGACGCTTCCCGCCAACGCGACGCTGTCCCCGAACCCGAATCTTCTGCCTGACCGCGACTCCGATCTCGACAATGGCGTGATCGCGCACGAGTACGGTCACGGCGTCAGCAACCGGCTGACCGGCGGCAACGTGGGTTGCCTGCAGAACGTCGAGCAGATGGGCGAGGGCTGGAGCGATCTCCTGGCCCTGATGCTCACAGCTCAGTCAGGCGACACCGGGCCCCAGGCCCGCGGCATCGGGACCTATGTCGTCTTCCAGCCTGGAACCGGCGCCGGCATCCGGCCGACTCCGTACTCCACCAACATGACCACCAACCCGGCCACCTACCAGATGGTGATCGACACCAACGGTGTCACCCTCTCCATCCCGCACGGCGTTGGATACGTCTGGGCGAGCATGGTCTGGGAGGTCTACTGGAACCTGGTCGACGAGTACGGCTTCAACCCGGACATCTACGACAGCTGGGACACGGGCGGGAACAACCTGGCCCTCCAGCTCATGATCGACGGGATGAAGTTCCAGCCCTGCAACCCGGGCTTTGTCTCGGGCCGCAATGCCATCCTGGAGGCGGACCTGGCGCTCACCGGTGGCGAGAACCAGTGCCTGATCTGGGAGGGCTTCGCGAAGCGCGGCCTCGGCTTCAGCGCCGAGCAGCGTTCCTCCAAGAAGACCGCAGACGGCACGGCCGCGTTCGACCTGCCGCCTGAGTGCCAGAACGGCGCTTTGATCGTGCCGATTGGCATGCCAGCCACCCTCGGCCAGACGTCAGGGCACGTGCGCTCGGCGCGTCGCCGCCGGCTGGCAGGAGCGCGTCGCTCCCGCTAATCGTCTGATCGATCCAGCGCACTCACGGGAGAGGCCGGTCGCGACGCGACCGGCCTCTCTCTTTGCATCAGCTCCCGCGATCCGGTCGCCAGTCGGGCGGTCGCCTCTCCAGGAAGGCCGTCAGGCCCTCCTGCCCCTCAGCCGAGGTTCGCTGCCGAGCCATTGCCTGCACCGTCTGCGTCTTGCGCGCCTCGGCATCGAGCCACCGCTGCTCGAGGACGACCGCTTTCGCGGCGCGGACCGCGGTGGGCCCGGCCGCCAGGAGCTCGTCGAGCAGCGCCCCCAACCGCGTATCCAGCGTCGCGTCGTCCGGAAGGACCTCGTGGACGAGGCCGATGTCCTGCGCGCGCCCGGCGCCGAATCGCTCCCCCGTCAGGAAGAGGGCTCGTGCGTGTCCCTCCCCGATGCGCCGCAGTACGAACGGACTGATGATCGCCGGGAGGATCCCCAGCCGCGTCTCGGTGAACCCGAACGCCGTGTCCGCTGTGGCGAGGACGATGTCGGCCACGGCGCACAGCCCCATCCCCCCGCCCAGCGCGGCGCCATGGATGCGGGCCACGACTGGCACCGGACAGATGTCGATCGACTCCAGCATTGCAGCCAACCGTCCCGCGTCGGCCTCGTTCTCCTCCACGGAGAGGGCGAGCGAGGCTCGCATCCAGGTGACGTCGGCGCCCGCGCAGAATGCCGGGCCGTCGCCGGCCAGCACCACGGCTCGCAGCGCTTCTGGCGGCTGGGCAGCCAACTCGTCGAAGGTGGCGTGCAGGTCGGCGATCAGCTCCGAATTAAAGGCATTGCGGACCTCCGGCCGGGCGAGGGTGACGCTGGCGATCGGCCCGTCGCGGTCGACCCGGACCGTCGAGCCTGCCACTACCTGCGTCCCCGGCGGTAGAAGGGTTCGGCGACGGCTCGTACGGAGGCGAGCAGCGGCTCCTCTAGCCAGACCACGTCGGTGCCGTCCGGCACATCCACGGTGGCGGCCGCGCCCTCCGCCCCGACCAGTCCGAGCATCAACCGTCGCTTGCCCTCGCTCTCAGACTCGACCAGCCAGGCAGCGTCGACATCGGTCCCTGCAAGGGAGTCGGCCAGGGAACGCTCCAGGGCCACCGCATCGGCTCCGGGCAGCCGCAGGCGGACAGATCGCGCGGCGGGCGTGCGGAACAGTGGCTCATCCGTGCCCGGCATGCGGCCGGCGGCGAGCGCGGTTAGCTCATCGGGCTCGAACC
>DASSCW010000199.1:0-5083 GCA_035697465.1 Candidatus Limnocylindria bacterium
ATCGACGGTCGCGGCGCGCGGTGGAGCCCATGGTCCACCGATCCGGGCGCACTGCGCGATTACACCCTTGGGGAGCAGGTGACGACGCCGTTCCGGTTCGCACGCAGCGTGCGGGTCGCGCTGCGCGAGTTCGCGCCCGAGATGGTCGTTCTTCCCGGACCTGGTAATTCGCTGGGCGGGATCGTGGGCCAGCTCGTGGTCGCCGAGGGTTACCGCGCCATCCGCAGCCGCGCGGACTTCGAGCGCGTGCAGCGCTCGGCCAAGCCGGTGGTCCTCTCGATGGGGCGGCACGCATGAACGAGAGCCACGGACCGCCGACGCGGGTCGTGGCCGAGCCGGATGGGCGGGTCGTGGTCGAGCTCGCCGCTCCGATCGACCTGGCGGCCACGCTCTGGCCGGTGGCGCACGGCCGCGGCGATCCCACGATTCGCATCGGGCCCGACGGTGTCTGGCGGGCAACCCGCACGCCGCTCGGTTCGACCACCATGCGGCTGGTCCCGAGCGCCACTTCCATCACGGTGACCGCATGGGGTGACGGCGCGCCGTGGGTGATCGCCCATGCCCGCGACCTCTGCGGCGCAAACGACCGCCCGGAAGAGCTGGTGCCAGGCCACCGCGTGATCGCGGAGCTGGTCCACCGGATGCCGGGCCTACGCCTGGCGGCGACACTTCGGCCGTTCGACGCTCTTCTCCCGGCCATCTGCGAGCAGAAGGTCACCGGGCACGAAGCCAGGATCGCCTTCCACGGCATCGTGGCGGCGTATGGGGAGGCGGCCCCGGGACCAGCCCGGCTGCGTCTCCTTCCCGAGCCCGCAACGTTGGCGCGACTCCCCTACTTCGCCTTCCATCGGTTCGGGCTTGAGCGCCGGCGATCGGAGGTGATCCGCCGAGCCGCCGAGATCGCCCCGCGACTGGAGGGCAGGACGTCAGCCGAGGTCGGTGCGATGCTGCTGCGCGTGCCGGGCATCGGGCCATGGACAGCGGCCGAGGTCACCCGCATGGCCTTCGGCGACCCGGACGCCATCAGCGTCGGCGATTACCACATCCCGAACCTGGTCGCCTGGGCGCTGGCTGGCGAGCCGCGCGCGGACGACGCGCGCATGCTCGAGCTGCTGGAACCCTACCGCGGCCAGCGGGGGCGCATTCAGCGGTTGCTCGAGTCCTCCGGCCTGGGTCCCCCCCGTCGCGGCCCGCGTATGGCGCCCCGCAACATCACCGACCAGTAGGCCAGCCGATGCGGATCGCCCTGGCGACGGTTGGCACCACCGGCGACGTGGTGCCCTTCGCCGCGCTGGCCCGGGCGCTGGGCGCAGGTGGCCACGACGTGACCGCGATCTCCTGGGAGCTGCATCGCCGCGCATTCGAGGAGGCTGGCGTCAGCTTCGCGGCCGCGGGGCCGCCCACGACCTGGCAGGAGATCGCGCAGACCGCTCACCGGGCAGCAGCCGCCAGCTCACCACTCGCCCAGGTGGTCGTACTGCGTGACTTCCACCTGCGGGATGCGGAAGATCACTACCGGCGATTGCTCGAGCTGATACCCGGGCACGACCTGGTGCTGCTGCATGGGATCCACAGCCTGGCCGAGGCAGCGACACGCGACCTAGGCACACGTTGGGCGAGCGCTGTCTTCGATCCGGTCCTGCTCCCCACCGGGTCCGCAGCGCCGGCCGGCATGCCGTCGCTCGGCCCGTTCAACCGGTTCGGCTGGTGGATGCTCGATCGGATGCTGCGGCGGCAGGATCGTCCGCTGCGCTCGGCGCTCGCGAAGGCGGGCAGCGCGTCAGCCACCAGCGTGACCATGTTTCGCGCGCGCTCGCCTCTTGCGCATCTCGTCGCCTGCTCGCCCACCATTGCGCCGCCGCCACCGGACCTGGCAGCTGGGACGCACTTCACGGGCGCCTGGACCGATTCCACCGCCCCGGCGCCGCTCCCCGCCCAGGTGGCGGACTTCCTGGCCGCCGGCAGCCCTCCGATCGTCGTGACCTTCGGTTCGATGGCGGCTCCGGACCCGGGCAGCCTCGTCGAGTCCGCGATCGCAGGCGCGCGACTGGCCGGTCGCCGCGTGGTCCTGCAGGTGGCGGGTCTGATCATCGATGCAGCCGAGGATCTCCTGCCGATTGGGAGGCTCGACCATCGGGCGCTCTTCCCGCGCGCGGGCATCGTCGTCCACCACGGCGGAGCGGGCACGGCGTACGCGGCCGTTGCCGCAGGCGTCCCCTCGGTCGTCATTCCCCACGTCGGAGACCAGCCCTTCTGGGCGATGCGGCTACACCGATTGGGCGTCGCCCCGGAGCCGCTGCCGCTCAAGGAAGTCGGACCGGATGCGGTGCGCGATCGCATCCTCGCCGCGCTGACCGACCCGGTTCCAGCAACGGCTGCCGAGGTCGGCCGTCGCGTGGCGGGAGAGGACGGCGTCCGAACAGCAATCGGCCTCCTCGAGGAGGTATCGGCCAGAGTTTGACGATGAGGTAGGCCGTTGACCGTTGTCACCGTCTTGACGAATTTGGCCGCGCCAATTCACGTGCGAAGGGCAATACTGGGCGCCCCCCAGAGTGTCCTGAGAGGAGACCAGTTCACATGATCAGACGCTGGCTCGTGGCGAGCTCCCTCGCCTCGGCAGTGGCCATCCTCATCGTGCTTGGAGCGACGGCCGTAACCGGCCGCGACAAGCCCCCGGTCATCAGGGACGGATCCACCATCGAGGTCCAGATCCTGGCCCTCAATGACTTCCACGGCAACGTTCTGCCGCCCTCCGGCTCGAGCGGCCGCGTCGGCACCACCAACGCCGGAGGCGCCGAGTACCTCTCGACGCACATCCAGAACCTGAAGGCCACGAACGCGAATTCGATCGTGGTCTCCGCCGGCGACCTCATCGGCGCCAGCCCGCTCCTCTCGGCCCTCTTCCATGACGAGCCGACCATCGAGGCGATGAACCTCATCGGCCTTGACCTGAACGCCGTCGGCAACCACGAGTTCGATGAAGGCACCACCGAGCTGCTGCGGATGCAGAACGGCGGCTGCCACCCGGTGGACGGCTGCCAGGACGAGACCGGCTTCGCCGGGGCCGACTTCCAGTTCCTGGCCGCCAACGTGGTGAACCACAACTCCGGCCAGACCCTCTTCGCGCCGTACACCATCAGGAACTTCAACGGCGCCAAGGTCGCCTTCATCGGCATGACCCTGGAGGGCACGCCGAACATCGTCAGTCCTTCCGGCGTCGCCGGATTCGACTTCCTTGACGAGGCCGATACGGTCAACGCCCTCATTCCTGAGATCCAGGAGCAGGACGTCGAGGCGATCGTGGTCCTGTTGCACGAGGGAGGGTCGCCGACCTCGCTCAGCATCAACGGCTGCGCCGGCGTGACCGGCGCCGTCATCGACATTGCCGAGCGCATGGACGACGCCGTCGACCTGATCGTCTCGGGTCACACGCACCAGCCGTACAGCTGCGTCTTCGGCGGCATTCCGGTGACCAGTGCGTTCTCGTTTGGCCGGCTGGTGACCGACATCGACATGAAGGTCGATCGCAAGACCAAGGACGTCACTTCGCTCGCGATCAACAACAGGATTGTCACGCGCGACGTTCCGCTGGACCAGCGCATCACCGACTTGATCGCGCACTACCAGGTCTTCGCGGCGCCGATCGCCAACCGCGTGATCGGGCACATCACCGCGGACATCACCAGGACGAACGACGCGTCCCTCGAGCAATCGATGGGCAACGTGATCGCCGATGCGCAGCTCGACGCCACCGACGATGTCGGCTTCGGCGAAGCTGTGCTCAGCTTCATGAATCCCGGCGGCGTCCGTGCCGACCTGATTTATGCGAGCAGCCCCGCCGGCGAAGGCGACGGAGTCGTCACCTACGGCGAGCTGTTCACGGTCCAGCCATTCGGCAACTCGCTCGTGACGATGACGCTCACCGGTGCCCAGATCGAGCAGGCACTGGAGCACCAGTTCTGCGGCCTGAACTCTCCGTTGAACAACTTCTTCTTCAAGGTGCTGCTGCCATCGGACGGCTTCCACTACACGTGGGACTCGGCGGCGGCCAACTCCGCCGACGGCATGAGCTGTGCGACGGCGGATGCGGTCGACCCGGCATCCATCACCCTGAATGGCGTCCCGCTCGACATGGCCGCCAGCTATCGGGTGACGGTCAACATCTTCCTGGCCGATGGTGGGGACGGATTCCCGGTCTTCGCCCAGGGGACGAATCGTCTGGGCGGCGCGGTTGACACCGATGCCTTCGAGGCGTACCTCGCGGCCAATGAGCCGGGGGGTATCTCGCCGGCTCCCCTCGATCGGATCGACGTGATCCTCCCCTAGCCGGGCAACACGTTGAGCGAGGGCCGCCCTGCTGGGCGGCCCTCGTCATGTCCGCGCGGCGAGGTGCTCCGCGAGGTACTCCGCATCGGCTCCCACGCCGACCAGGAGTGAGGAGGTCTGCGTGTACAAGGTGCGTCGGCTCCGCGAGTCCCAGCGGCGAAGCCACCCACCGCCCAGACGATCCCGCGCCCCGAGCACGACGTGCGGGCGCCCGGCTTGGGTCAGTGCCCAGCTCATCGACAGGCCGGCCTGGCCCGCGCCGATCACCACGCTGTCGATCTGCGCGGGAAGCTCGGCCGTCTCGCGTTCGGTCATGTCACCCGCAGCACCGATGCATTGGCGTCCCCGGCAGGATTCGAACCTGCGACCGGCCGCTTAGAAGGCGGCTGCTCTGGTCCACTGAGCTACGGGGACGAGGCGCGCCGATCCTAGCCGCCAGCTGTCGCGCGCCGCAACCAAACCCTGCCTCCGAAACCGCGGGCGTACCTACTCGCAATCACAGGACCCCGCAGGAGGACCCATGACCCGCAACCGAACGCTGTCCCTCGCCGTGTTGCTCGCGGTGCTCACCGTGCTGCTCGGCATGCAGGCGAGCGCAGCGATGGCGACGAACGGCAACGAGACACCGAAGATCCTGGAATTCGACACGATGGTGGGCGTGCCCACGACCCTGGCCGGAGCCGCGGGAGCATTCGGTGGCGTAAACGGTGCTGGCGCGCCGTGGACGCTGACGTCCGCCGAGGGAGAATTGAGCACC
>DASSCW010000200.1:0-5010 GCA_035697465.1 Candidatus Limnocylindria bacterium
AGAAGATGGGCCTGCACGCCTCCAACACCGGAGAGCTCATCTTCGACGACTGCCGGATCCCGGCGGCCAACCTGCTGGGCGAGGAGGGCGAGGGCGACAAGCTCTTCCTGAAGACGCTGGATGGGGGTCGGATCGGCATCGGCGCGATGGCACTGGGGCTCGCCCAGGCGGCCTACGAGGCCGCATCGGCCTATGCCAAGGAACGCCACCAGTTCGACCGGCCCATCGCGTCCTTCCAGGGCGTGGCATTCAAGATCGCCGACATGGCGACCGAGATCGACGCCGCTCGGCTGATGGTCTATCGCGCGGCCTGGTTGAAGGACCAGGGGCGCCCGTACTCCACTGAATCCGCAATGGCCAAGCTGTTCGCCTCCGAGGTCGCCCAACGGGTGACCAATGACGCGATCCAGGTGCATGGTGGCTACGGCTACATCACGGAATACAAGGTCGAGCGCTACCTGCGCGACGCGAAGCTGACCGAGATCGGCGAAGGGACGAGCGAGATACAGCGCCTGGTCATCGCGCGCAACCTGCTCGGCGTCCGCGCGATGTGAGCGAGGCCACGCGTCTCCGCGAGTTCCCAACCGTCCACATTCACACCGGGGCGTCACGGAGCGCGCCCCACCTCTGTTGGACCGCTCAGCTTCACACCCGGTGTGAATCTGCGCCTCTCCGGACCGTCATTCGGCCATCAATGCGCGCATAGTGTGAATCCGAGCCCTTCGGCTCAGTCAGGGGTGGGTTGCCACTCTCTCGCCAGCGCGACGAAGGCATCGAGAGAATCCGGGTTCACCAGCGAACCGCGCGACGCGGCGACTTCAGGCGGCGTTCCGTTGAGGATGCGCTTGATCGGCACCTCGAGCTTCTTGCCGGACAGCGTGCGGGGCACGGCCGGCACGGCCACGATCCGATCCGGAACGTGCCGTGGCGAGAGGCCGTCACGGATCTCGGAGCGGATGCGTGCCTGCAGCGGCTCGTCCAGGGTGGCTGCGTCGCGGAGGGCCACAAAGAGGACCAGCTCATCGCCCTCGTCGAGATGGATGACGACCGAGTCGGCGACCTCCGGCAGGGCCTCAACGACGGCGTAGTACTCGGCCGTGCCGACCCGCACGCCGCCACGGTTGAGGGTCGCGTCCGAGCGGCCGGTGATCACGCAGGAGCCGCGATCGGTGAAGGTGATCCAGTCCCCGTGGCGCCAGACGCCCGGGAACTCGGCGAAGTAAGCGTCCCGGTAGCGCGACCCATCGGGGTCGTTCCAGAAGCCCACTGGCATCGAGGGCATCGGGGCGGTGATCACCAGCTCCCCCAGCTCGCCGACCAGCGGACGCCCGTCGGGTGAGAAGGCCTCGACCGCGCAGCCAAGGTGCCGGCAGCTGATCTCGCCCTCCCAGACGGGCACCAGCGGCGAGGCGCCGACGAAGGCGGTGCAGACATCGGTGCCACCGGAAACCGACTGCAGGTGGACCGATGGGTTGATCCGCTCGTACACGTAGCGAAATCCCTCTGCCGGCAGCGGCGCCCCGGTGGACCCGATCCCGCGCAACGCGGAGAGATCGAACGCCTCGCCGGGGCGCAGGCCGTCCTTGCGACAGGCCATCAGGAACGGCGCGCTGGCGCCGAAGTAGGTGACCCCCTCATCGGCTGCGAGCTGCCAGAGCGCCCCAAGGTCCGGGTCGGCCGGCGCTCCGTCGTAGAGCACCACGCTGGCGTCCACCAGCAGGCCGGAGGCGAGGTAGTTCCACATCATCCACCCGGTGGTCGTGTACCAGAAGAAGCGGTCCGCCTTCCCGAGGTCGTGATGCAGGGCGTGGATCTTCAGGTGCTCCAGCAAGATGCCGCCGTGGCCGTGGACGATCGGCTTCGGCAGCCCAGTCGTCCCGGAGCTGTACAGGATGTAGAGCGGGTGATCGAAGGGGACCTGCTCGAACGTCAGCGGACCCGCGTCGGCGGTGAAAGCCTGCCAGCTCAACGCGTCCGGGATGCGGGACTCCGCCGGGTGGAGGTAGGGGATGGCCACCGTCGCGCGCAGGCCAGGCAGCGCGGCGCGGATGGCGGCCACTTCATCGGCCCGTTCGACCGACCGTGATCCGTACCGGTACCCATCGATGGTGAGCAGCACCGCCGGCTCGACCTGGCTGAACCGGTCGACCACGCTGCGCACACCGAACTCGGGGGCGCACGACGTCCAGATGGCTCCCAGGCTGGCGGTCGCGAGGAGCGCGACGAGTGCCTCCGGCACGTTCGGAAGGTAGCCGGCGACGCGGTCGCCCTTGCCCACACCCAGCCCCACCAATCCGGCCCGCGCGCGAGCCACCTGGTCACGGAGCTCGGCGACGCTCAGCTCGGATCGCTCTCGCGTCTGCGAGCGCGCGATCACGACCGTGTCCGCCGCATCACGGTCGCTCAGTCGCAGCGCATGCTCAGCCCAGTTGAGCCGCGATCCGGGGAACCATGTCGCCCCGGGCATCCCGGCGTCGGCCAGGGCCGTCTCGGCCGGGGTGCCTGGGCGGACGTCGAAGTGATCCCAGACCGATTGCCAGAAGGCCCCCAGGTCGGACGTCGACCAGCGCCAGAGGTCGTCGTAGGTATCGAAGCGCAGTCCACGCTCCCGTTCCAGCCAGTCCAGGTACTGCCCGACGCGGGTCGTCGCTCGCGCGTTGTCGCGCGGGGTCCAAAGAACGGCCGGGGCAGGCATGGGCCGATGATGCCACGGTCGCTATCCTGCCCAGACCGATGGCTGCGCCCACCCCGCTCCGGCGTCTCGCCGTCGCCCTGCTGCTGGCGTCCGCTCCGGCCGGGGCGGTGACACCGGTGGCCGCCGTTGACGTGATTCCCGCCGAGCAGGGTGGGGAGCGGCTGCCGGAGGCCACCGTGACCGCCGTGGTCGGTGATGTCGACGGGGATGGCGTCCGCGAGCTGATCCGGCTGGGGCCGCTGGCCGATGACGAGACGCATGTCGGCGTCGAGGTCATCAGCGCCGATGATGCCGGCCAGCTGACACGCCACGGGATGGTGCCCGTCCGCCGGCTCGCCGGCGTGGAGGAGCAGACGGAGGGCCAGGCAGTCCCGGACGACCGCGGCATGGTCGCCGCTCGGATCGACGAGCCGGCGCGCCTGCTCGTCTGGCGCGTGCGGGGCGAGGAGCGGGTGCTCGTCACAGCGATCGGGACGCAGGACAATCCGCGCGCCTGCTGCCTGACGATCGGTGAGGTGGGCCTCGACGCCAGCCGCCAGACCGCCATCACCGAGCGGGTGATGATTTCGGAGAGCGCGAGCTTCATCAGAGCCGCCGACCTTGATGCCGACGGAACGGACGAGCTCGTCGTGGTCGAGCCGCCGACGCAGACCGCCCCCGGTACGACGCCGGTTTACGTGCTGCGCTGGGTCGGCGGGAGGTTCATCCGCATCGAGGGCAGCACGCGCATCGACCCAGCCGATACGGCCGGCCCGCTGCTGATGCCGCTTGGCGACAGCGATGGCGTCCCGGGGGAAGAGATCGGCCTGCTCGCAGGTGCGCAGAGCCTGGGCGGATCCGTGCTGGCGCGTGTCTCGCTCGCGGCGGATGGGAGCCTCCGCATCGGCTACGCGGGGATGCCGTTCACTGGACTCCTCTATGCCGTGGCGACGACGGAGGGTGGGCGCCTGGCAGTGGGGACCGACAACGGCGCCAGCGCCCTGCTGGCGTGGCCGGCCGATGAACGCGAAGCCGTCATCGCGCGGGAGTCCTCGAGACGCGGCGAGCCGGTCGCAGTCCTAGGCCGTGAATCCAGTGCGCGCGTCCTTGTCTTCCTCAACAACGCGGTCGATCAGCTGAACGAGGAGCTGGTGGGTGTCGGGATCACCCGCACGTCGGCGGCGGTCGACGTGCTCAGTGGCACAGGCCTCGTCGCTTACGACGGCCCCGTGCCGGGCGGGATCGCCGGCGCGGAGGCGGTCGTCTTCCACGGAAACTTGCTGCCTGCCCTGCCGGCGGGGACAGCCTCGGACGTTCCGATCCAGGATCGCCCGATCGCCACCCTGGCGGGCACCCGCCCGATTGGCACATTCGGGCCCGAGGGTCTGCTCGTCGCCCTCGCGGAGGGATTTGTCGACGCAACCCGCCAGGGAGGGCAGCTCGCCACGCCCGCCGGACCTCGGCCGGGGGTCGCGCTCACCGTCGCTCGCACGTCCATCGTGCTTTCCGGCCAGACCGACGACGGCCGCCTCGAGCCGGCGCTGACCGGGGCGGTCCTGGTCGACCGCGGTCCGGCAGGGCCGCTTCTCATCACCCGCGAAGGGTTCAGTGCGCGGATCGGAGCCCCGGCCGGGTCGCGCATCCTTGTCTATGAGGACGACGAGGCACGCGAGCCGGCCATCGTCCCAAGCTCCGGCTCCGCGGATGTCGGGCTGCCGGCGCGGGCAGCCCAGTCCACGGTGCGCCTGATCGTCATCACCCCATCGGGTCACGGGTATGGGGCCACCTGGGCAGTCCGCGTCGTGACGGCCCCACCACCGCTCGAAACATCCGTGCCCGCTGCGTCCCTCGGCTTCTCGGTCACCATTCGGGGCCACACCGCGCCTGATGCCAGCGTCACAGTGGACGGACGGGAGGCGGAGGTGGCCTCGGACGGGACCTTTTCGGCGCACGTCGGAGCCGGACCGATCCCACGCGAGGTCGAGATCCGGGCCGTGGACGCGATAGGCAATGAGACAGCGGCGACGGTCAGCATCGTCGCCCCGTTCGACTACCGGCGGCTGCCCTGGATCCCGATCGTCGTGGCGTTCACGATCGTTGCCGGCGCGGTCCTCTACATTCGCGCGCCGCGCCCCTCGCCGACGCTTTCCCGCCCGGCCGGCGACGACGCTGTGCTCGAGGAGATCGAGTAGCTCAGCGGCCGCGCCGCGCACGTGCCAGCCGCTCGGCCAGCGTCTCGGGGGAAGCCGCGGCGGGAGCCGCCGGGGGTGAGTTCGCTGGCTCGGTCGTCGATGTCGGCGTTGGGGCGGATGCGGGTGCCGCAACTGGCTCGGTCG
>DASSCW010000201.1:0-9761 GCA_035697465.1 Candidatus Limnocylindria bacterium
GGCGCGCCCGCGCAGCCTCCGCACCGGCCAGCTTGAGGTGCGCCTCCTGCGCGCGACGCTCCGCCTCCTCGTGCAGCGCTCCGCGCGTCAGGTAGTCGGCGTGCTGGCGGCGCGCTTCGACGAGTGCGGCGTCCATGGCCTGCTGCCGATTCCTGGCGGTGCGCAATGGTCCCTTGGCCGCCACCGTATCGGCGCCTACGGCGTCCCGCCGGAACGCCTCCAGCCGCGCGATCGCCTCGGCGGCGGTCGCGTCGGTGCCGCGCGTCGCCGCGGCGCGCTGCATCTGCTCCTGCAGCTCCTCGGCCGCATCGGCGACGGCCAGGATCTGGGCCTGTCCGACGCTGACCGTGGCCGCGAATGCGTCCCGGTCCAGCCCCAGCCAGCGGGAGGCGTCGGGCGTGCCATCCATGATCTCGTCGGACACGTCGCGGCCCATGGCGACATCCACGGCGCGGCAGGCGACCTTGCCGCCGAGGTCCTGACTGATGTCGATCGTGCGCCCGTCATCCAGCGACAGCCGCGCCTCGACCTCCCAGCGCTCGGGCTGGTCCCACGGTCGGTGGCGCTCCTGGAGCTGGCGCTCGGCGCTGGTGCCCGGGCCCTTTCCGCGGCGCACGCCGGTGACTGCCAGGCGGAGGGCAGCGTGCCAGCTCGACTTCCCCGACTCGTTCGGGCCGGCGACCACGGTCATGCCCGGGGCGAGCTCCAGGACGTCTCCCTGGAACGGGCCGAATGCCCGCGCAATCACGCGATCGATACGCATCTCAGGCGACCTCGAGGTCCGCGCGGCCCTCGAGGGCGCGCAGGCCGGTCAGGACGATGCGGCGGCGCTCGTCGCTGTCCGGGATTTCCGCCAGCGCGTCACGCACGAACTGGCCGCGCACCGTTGACTCCACAGAGATGGCTTCCAGGTCGTACCCGATCTGGACTCGGCCGGCCCGGACGACGAGCCCCTCCAGGTGGCTGCCGAGCCGCTGGAGCTCATTGAGATCGAGCGACACGCCGGGTGCCAGCTCCCCCTCCAGCGTCACCCGCACGCAGCCAAGCAGCGGAGCGAGTGCGGCTGCCACGGCCTCGCCGATGTCGGTCGCGTGCAGGGCCGGATCGAGTGCGACGGTGACGTCACTGACCTCGCTGATGGCGACTGCGTGGCGTGTGCGCTCGACCGATCCATCCTCTCCGATCGAGACGAGCACGGCGCCGCGCTCTCCGTCCTCGCCGAACTCCAGCGGGTCAGGATTCCCCGGGTAGGTGTGTCGCTCGGCGTCGCGGGGAAGGTGGTAGTGGCCCAGGAAGGCGTGGCTGATGCCGGCTGCGACGATCTCGCTGGCCTCGAACGGCGCGTGCGGCTGCTTGCCGGGCTCCTGCCAGCCGAGAAGGCTCTTCTCCGAGGCATGCGCCAGCGCCAGGTGGACGCCGCCGCGGTCCGGGCGGAAGGAGGTGAAGAAGCCGTCGGTGTTCGCCGGAGCACGGTGCGCCGCGCCCCAGAGCGTCAGTCCATCCGCGAGCGGCAGCGGGGAGAGCCTGGCTTCACGAAACAGGTGCACGTTCGCCGACCAGTCGGTCAGCGCATACGGGCTCGTCGGTGACAGCCAGTCGTGGTTGCCGGGGGCAAGGATGATGCGCCGATCGGTCCGCGCGAAGCTGGACTGCAGGAACGCGACGGTGTCCGGCGTGACGCGGTCGTGCTCGAACAGGTCACCTGCGCACAGGACCGCGTCGACGCGTTCCTCCTCCGCCAGCGACAGGATTCGCGTCAGGGTCTGCCGACGATTCGCGCGCCGGAGACGAGCCGTCTCGGGACGCGCCCACGCGAACGGGGCATCAAGGTGCAGGTCGGCGAACAGCAGGAGCTTCACTGAACGCAAGGGTAGCGAAGCTCGTGACAGCTAGGCCGTCACGAATGACCGCCGACGCGAGATGCGCCGGCGGTCGTGTGCGTTCTTGGCTGAGGCGGGGTCAGACGGCCCGGCGCCCGGTCAGCAGGTTGTAGACGAGCACGATGGCTGCGATCACCAACAGAAGGTGGATGAAGCCGCCGGCCACGCTGGTCAGCAGGCCAAGCAGCCACAGCACCAGCAGGATCACGAGGATCGTCCAGAGCATGGCATTGAACCTCCTGCCCATCTGCGAAGCAGGATGTGTGCCGGAGCTCAGTCGGCGGCTTCGCGCTCGTTGATCAGCTGCACCACAAGCAGCACCGCGGCAGCCACCAGCAGCAGGTTCACGAGCGGGCCGACCTGTATCAACAGCCCGATGAACCACGCCACGAGAACGATCGCAATCAGCGTCCAGATCATGCGGCCAACGCCTCCAACACGAGGTCGACGTGCTCCATCGGCTTCACCCGCTCGAGCACATGCTCGATTCGACCATTCGGCCCGATGATGAAGCTGGAGCGCTCGACACCGTGATAGGTCTTCCCCATGTACGTCTTCTCCACCCATACCCCGAAGGCGTCTGCCACGGCGTGGCCGGGATCGGATAGCAGCGGGTATGGCAGGTCGTACTTGGCACGGAACTTCACGTGACTCTTGACGGAGTCGGGCGACACGCCGAAGACCTGGATCCCCGCGCTTGTCACGCGACCGAAGTTGTCGCGCATCGAGCACGCCTGGGCGGTGCAGCCGGCGGTGTCGTCCTTCGGATAGAAGTAGAGGACGTACCGCTTCCCCAGCTGGCTCTCGTTCGAGACCGTCGTGCCGTCGTCTGCGGACATGCTGAAGGCGGGGGCGACGTCACCCGGCTGCGGCTTCATCGGTCCCATGCTAACGCACGCCGTTCCCCATCTCCTCGATCGCGACGAGCACCGGCGGGAGCTCCACGGGGGCGATCCTCGCGACCACGTCGTCCGCCAGCTCGCCGATAAGGCCGTCTTGTGCATCCGCCAGGTCGTGCCCGGATCCGTCGATCAGCCACCGTCGCGGGTGGTTGCCGCCATCGGCCAGGGCAGCCTCCAACAGGACCGATTCGTCAGGGTCGGACCAGGCGTCCACGGCCCCGTGCGCGAGCGTCACCGACCGATGCAGCATGGTGGCCAGCGCCAACGGTGGCGTGTGGATCGCCTGCTCGACGCCGGCCAGGCCCAGCGTCAGAGAACCGCCGGCGACCCAGAGGTCAATCGACGGCTCGCGGCGCTCGGCCGCTTCGATGATCTCCTCCGCCCAGCGGTCGATCGCGCGGACGATCGGATGCTCCCGATCCGTGCCGGTGCGTTCGCGAGCGGCCACGCCTCGGCGCAGCACGTCGCGCCAGGAGCGTGCGGACGGACCGATGAGGGTCAGCGCGCTCACCGCCGGGTCGCCGATGGCCACGCTGAGCGCGAGCGTCGCCCCCTCGCCGTGACCGACGATCCCCGTGCGGCGCAGGTCGAGCGCCCCGTGCGATCGCATGGCGGCGAGCATGTCGCGCGCATCGTCGATCTTCGTGAAGAGCGCGACGTCCTCCCACGCCCCCTCGGATGCCCCACAGCCCCGTGGGTCGCAGCGAAGGGAAGCCACGCCACGCGATGCAAGCGCATCGGCCAGGCGGGCCAGCAGCCCGCTCGCTGTATTCGGCCCTTCGGCGAACCACGCCGCGTGGCCAGCGCAGTCCCACGAACCGTCACGATCTCGTGGGAGCCATGAGGGCAGCAGCAGGGCATTCGGATAACGGCCGCGTCGGTCGGGCGGAGGCGGATCGGCGGGCAGGGTCAACGTGGCGGCGAGCGTCGCGTCGCCGGCCCGGATGCTCAGCTCCTCACTGCGCGGCACGCTCAAGAGCGTACGAGATCGGCAGGTTTTGCGGTTCCGACTCACCGATATTCGCCGGCGCACGATCCCCACTCACGGCGTGCGCATCCCCGTAGCGTTACGCAGGTCGGCGAGGGCGAAACGGTTAGTCCGCTGGTTCCCTGAGCGTGAGGCGGCCGATCCCGGGCCTCGCGAACGCGCGCTGCCGGACTTAACGCTGCTCCCATTCGCACACCGCACGTCGAGCACGGTCCTGGTCGAGGGAGGTGTGCTCTAGCCGGATCGGTCCTTCAGGATCTGTCCCGCCGCCAGCCGGCCGGGCGCACCCATCACGCACCCGCCGGGATGCGTGCCCGAACCGCACTGGTAGTAGCCGGCGAGCGGGGTCCGGTACTGCGCCCAGCCGGGCGAGGGCCGGAAGAAGAACATCTGCGGCGCAAGCAGCTCGCCGGCGAAGATGTTTCCCTCGCTCAGGCCAACCGTGCGCTCGATGTCCAGCGGCGTCTGGATCTCGCGCTGCAGCACGAGGGCGCCGAAGCCGGGGAAGTAGCGCTCAAGGGTCGCCTGCACCCGATCGGCCATGGACTCCCGTTCGGCATCCCAGTCGCTTTCGCGGAGCTGATAGGGGGTGTACTGCACGAAGCACGAGAGGACGTGCTTGCCGGGGGGCGCCATGTCCGGGTCGATGGTCGACTGAATCGCGCAGTCGATGTACGGATGCTCGCTGTACCAGCCGTACTTGGCCTGGTCGTAGGCGCGCTCGAGATAGTCGATCGACGGGCCGATGTTCATGAAGCCGCGATAGAGGTCGGCGCGGTCGCCCAGCGCCGGGTGCGCCGGCAGGCCATCCAGGGCGAAGTTGACCTTCGAGGAGACGCCCTGGAACTTCATGCGGCGGATGTCTTCCACCAGGTCGTCCGGCATTTCGCGCGGGTCCACCAGCTCCAGGAAGGTGCGGCGCGGATCGAGCGCGCTGACCACGACATCGGCGCCGATCTCGGTTCCGTCGGCCAGGGCGACGCCGGTGGCCTCGCCGTCGCGCGTGAGGACCCGCTCAACGGGAGCCTCGAGCCGGATCTCGGCGCCGAATGACTCTGCCGCCCGGGCAAGCACCTGGGTGAAGCCGCCGTTGCCGCCCTTGTGGAAGGCCCACGTGCCGAACTCGCCGTCGTGCTCCCCCAGCGAGTGGAAGAGAAGCACCAGACCGGAGCCCTGCGAGCGCGGCCCGACCTTGGAGCCGATGATCGAAGAGGAGCCGAGGTAACCCTTCAGGATCTCTGACTCGAAGTAATCGTCCAGGAAGTCGGCGGCGCTGCCGGTCAGCAGGCGGACCGCGTTGTGCAGTGTCCGCTTGTCCAGGGAACGCAGCCGGGCGCCGATCCCCGCCAGCGTGAGCAGCTCCTCCGGGTCGTCACTGAAGAGATCCGGCGGCACGGTGTCGAGCAGCGGCTTGAAGGCCTGGCATACCCGGTCGAGATCGTGGCTGTACTGCTCGTAGGCATCCGCATCGTGCGGCGAGTGGCGGGCGATCTCCCGCAGGTTCTCGTCGTGGTTGCGGGTGAAGTAGAGGTGGTCCCCGTTGTCCATCGGGGCGAAGCGCGTGGACATCAGCAGCGGCATGAAGCCGTGCTTCGGCAGATCCAGCTCCTGGATGATCTGCGGCCGCAGCAGGGAGAGAGCGTAGCTGAAGCTCGTGAACCAGTAGCCGGGGCGGAGCTCCTCGGTGATCGCCGCCCCTCCCACCAGGTGTCGGCGCTCCAGGATCAGCGTCTTCAGCCCGCCCTTGGCCAGGTAGGCGCCATTGACCAGGCCGTTGTGGCCGCCGCCAATCACGATCGCGTCGTATCGGTCCATCTCAGGCGGTCTTCCGTTCCGGGTTGTAGAGCGGCAGCCGGGCGACGTGTGCCGCCACCTGCTGGTAACGATGATCCACGGTGAACTCCAGGAAGACGCGGGTGCCGGGCTGCGCGAGGTCGGGACGCACCCTCGCCAGCGCGATGTGCTGCTGCAGGATGGGCGAGTACATGATGCTCGTCGCGTAGCCGACCCGCGCGCGCGCGTCGTCATACACCATCCAGTCCTCGTGGACCGGCTTGTGGTCCTTCGGCGGGATGAGGCCGGCCTGGGTGTAGACGCGGTCGTAGTCCTGCCAGTCGACCACCAACCCGACCATCCGCCAGCGCGATGACTTCTCCGCGCGCTCGCGAAGCAGCGCCTGCCGCCCGATGAAGGGCCTGTCGTCATCGGCCAGCCCCTTGAACATCCACGCCCAGCCAAGCTCCAGCGGGGTGGACCGATGGGCGTCATTGAAGGCGAACCGGCTCGAGTCGAAGTCCGCGCCCAGCAGCAGCAGGCCGGCCTCGATGCGCAGCATGTAGAGCGCCGCCATCCCGTAGGGCAGGACGCCGTGGCCGTCGACGGCGTCCCACAGCGCGTCCCAGACCGCGACCCCGTCCGGCGTCTCGACCCAGACCTCGTAGCCCAGGTCGCCGGTGTAGCCGGTGCGAGTCAGGGTTACCGGTCTGCCGCCGATGGTGCCGGTGGTGATGCCGAAGAAGGGCAAGTCGGCCACGGCCGGCACCAGCCTGCGCAGCAGTTCGCGCGAGCGCGGACCCTGGATGGCGAGGGCGCCGATGTCGAGGCTCACCTCCTCGACCGTGACCTGCAGGCGGCCGACGCGATCGGCGAACCAGGCGAAGTTGGGCTCGGCCGATGTCAGCAGGAACTCGTCCGCCGCACGGTGCTGGATGACGCCGTCCTCCAGGACGAAGCCGCGATCGTCAAGCCAGGTCGTGTAATGGGCGTGGCCCGGCGGGCAGGTGCGGATGTCGCGCGCCAGCATGCCGGACAGGAATTTCTCAGCATCTCGCCCGGCGATCCGGTACTTGTAGAGCGGCGATGTGTCGAAGATCCCGGCGCTGTTGCGGACTGCGAAGTACTCGAACTTGTCCGAGTTCTGGAAGCGATTGGCGACCAGGTGGCCGGACCAGTGCTGCCAGAGGCCGGTCTCGTTGAGCGCGCTGGTTCGTTCGTGGAACGGCGTGGTGCGGATCATTGACCCCGATCCATGCCGCGGTGCGCGGCCGGCTGAAGTGGTCCCCCTCTCGGCGCGCAGAGCATACCGCCGCTATCCGAACAGGAAGCGCCAGCTCCCGAGCGCAAGGCCGAGCACGATCGCGCCGAGTCCCAGGCCCGCCGCGGCCCCCATCAGGATCCAGTCGCCTCGCGTGGTGCGCTGTGGCCTGGCGACGCTGCGGCATGGTCGCGCGCCGAAGCCACGCGACTCCATGGCGGTGGCCAGCCGCGTGCCGCGGCGAACCGCCCCGATCAGCATCGCCAACAGCCTGCCGAACGCCAACCGCAGGGCGACGAGCGGCGATCCTCCCGCCGACACGCCTCGCGCACGGCGCGCGAGCGCCAGCGACTGCCACTCGGCGGCCATGATCGGCATCAGGCGCGCGGCGGCGAGCGCGCCCACGGCGAATCGCGGCGAAACTCGCGCCTGCTGGATGAGGGAGTCGGCGAGGTCGGTCGGGTCGGTGGTGACGATGGCCAGCACGCCGGACATGGCGATGGCCGCCAACCGAAGGGCGAGCGCCAGGCCGGCGAGGACGCTCTCGCTGCCCACCGTCCACGGGCCCACGCGCATGGGCGTCCCTGCGTGCTCCGCCGCGAAGACGATGTTCAGCAGCCCGATTGCCACGGCGGCGATCAGGATCGGCCGGCTGCGGACGAGCAGGTCTCGTACGGCAATTCCCGTGAGCGGAACGCACGCCGCCAGGCCGGCCAGGACGATGGCGGGCGTGAGCGGATCCACCGATACGAAGAGGACGCCCATCAGGATCACGGCGGCCAGCAGCTTGGCCACCGGGTTGGCCCTCGCCAGAGGTGCCGCCGGGTTCGGTCGGAGAGGCGTGAAGAGGGTCACGTGGCACTGCCCTGCGGAGCGCTCAGGCGGAGGGTTCGATCGGCGAGGGCGCCCGCGAACTCGCGGTCGTGCGTCGCGAAGCAGATTGCCCGGCCGCCGTCGCGCAGGGCGGCCAGGAGCGTGAGCAGTTCGATTGCCGTGCGGCGGTCCTGCCCGAACGTCGGCTCGTCGAGCACCAGCACCGATGGAGCCTGGACGAGGGCCGTCGCCACCGACAGGCGGCGCTTCTCCCCGCCGGAGAGGGTGAACGGGTTGGCGTCCGCCAGGTGGGTCAGGTGCAGGCGCTCCAGCAGCTCGGCGGCTCGCCTGGTGGCCGCCAGGCGATCCAGGCCGGCCTGCATCGGCCCGATGAGGAGCTCGTCGGTCACGCTGCCGGTCAGGAACTGGTGCTCAGGATCCTGGAAGACAGTGCCGATCCGACGCGCCAGGTCCATCGCCGACCATTTCCAGATCGGGTCGTGACCGCGCCCTCGCGCCAGTGCTTCGCCCGCCATGACGGCCCCATGCGCGGGCTTCAGGAGGCCGGCCAGCAGCAGCGCGAGGGTCGACTTGCCGCTGCCGTTCGGGCCGGTGATCGCGATGGCCTCCGAGGAGCGGACCTGCAGGTCAGTGCGCCCAAGGGCGGGCAGGGTCGCGCCAGGGTATCGATAGGAGACCTGCTCGGCGAGCAGCAGTGTGTCCGCCGGAGCGCGGACGCGGTCGCGCGGCGCCGGCAGCCGATGCCCGGGTACCCAGACGCCGGCCTCGGCCAGCGCATCGCCGTGGACGGTGAACACCTCGTTCGGTGAGCCGTCGGCCACGATTCCGCCGCCAGCCTCCAGCACGACGACCCGATCGACCAGCGGCAGGGCTTCCGCCACACGGTGCTCGACCAGGACCATGGTCAGGCCGAGGCGCTCCAGCACCGAGCGCAGCACCTCGCGCACCTGGTTGGCACCATCCGGGTCCAGGTTGGAGGTTGGCTCATCCAGCAGCAGGAGGCCCGGCCGCAGGGCCAGCACGCCTGCCAGCACCAATCGCTGCTGCTCGCCGCCGGAGAGGGCGTCGGTCGGTCTGTCGCGCTCGTACGGAAAGCCCACCGCCTGGAGGGCAGCCTCGACGCGCGGCCAGATCGACTCCGTCCCGAGGCACTGGTTCTCGAGCCCGAAGGCGACGTCGTCGCCGGCCCGCGCCATCGTGATCTGCGACTCGGGATCCTGGAATACGATCCCTGTCCGGTCCCGCGCCGACCGCGGATGGTCGCCGTCGATGCGCAGCTCGCCTTCCGTCTCGGCCGCGCCGGCGTCCTCGAGCAGGCCGGCCATGGCCATCAGCAGGGTGGACTTGCCCGATCCGGAGGGACCCAGCAGCAGCACCCGCTCGCCCGCCTCGACGCGGAGGTCGAGACCCCGCACGGCCCACGCTCGTCGGCCGGCGTGCCGCCAGCCCCATCCGCGCGCCTCGATAGCGGCGGGAGCGACCGGGGCTGGGGCGGGCAGGCTCAGATCTCCGGCTGCTCTCGACCCGACGGGAAGGGGCTCAGCACCCCGGTCCGCGCCATTGCCCGGACCAGCAGCCACGATCCGAGGCCCGCGAATCCCACCGCGCTGATCAGCATGAACAGACCGTACGCCAGCTGGACGTCGAACGCGACGTCGACCCAGTAGAACCACTTGTCGTGAACCCATTCCAGGATGGCGGCGCCGGCAGCGGCCAGCACGGCAACCGGCAGCCCGAAGGCGCGGTACGCAAACAACGCAAAGATGATCTCCGCGCCGGCTCCCTGCATGATCCCGGAGGCGACTGTGTCCAGGCCCCAGACGGAGCCGAGCAGGGCCGATACGGCTCCGGCGAGCGCCTCCGTAAATAGCGCGGCGCCGGGCCGGCGGATGATGAGCATCGCCAGCACGCCCGGGATCAGCCAGACGCCGGACACGAGATAGGCGAGCGGGTTGATCGCGCCGGTGAAAAGCGGAGCCCAGACCACGCCCCATTGCCAGAAGACAACCCCGAAGGCCACGGCCAGGACGGATGCGACCACGATGTCGACTGGGCGCCAGCCCGATGCGCGGTCGGCCATGCTCGTCATGATTTCACTCCTCTCCTTCCGTCTCGATGACCAG
>DASSCW010000202.1:0-6119 GCA_035697465.1 Candidatus Limnocylindria bacterium
ACGAACCGCGGCGCCATCTCCAGGGCCAGCAGCGCGTCGACAGGCACCAGCCACGCTACCGCAAGCGCGACCAACAGCGCCGCGTACAGGTAGATCGGGTTCGGCAGACGAACGCGACGGGCGACCTCGATGGCGGCCAGCACCGCCACCAGGACGCCGGTGAAGACGAGGGCATTGACGAACCAGGTGGTGCCGAACAGCAGCGCGAACTGGACGACGCTCTTCGTCTCGAGGAGCAGGAATGCTGCGCCCATGAAGAACAGGTCGAGGTACTTCGCCATCGAGGTCAGCGGGCCGGCCACCAGCCGGACCGCAACCAGGGACGCGGCCAGGATGAGCGCCAGCGCGATCTGGTAGATCTCCGGCACGCCGCGGCTGTACAGGTAGAGGAACGGATAGTCGTCAGTCGCCGGCGATGCAGCCGCCGATGCGTCGGTCGCGGACCAGGTCTCTTCGCACGCGACACGCGATGCCTCGGGCGCCACGGTGAGGACCGCCAGGCGGCCCACGTCGCCCACCGTGTCGATGCACGGCGGATGTCCGTAGACGGTGGCCAGCGTGCCTGCCAGCCGATCGACGAGCCAATCCTCGCGGTAGTAGTTGTACATGGCGAAGACGCCCCCCGGCTTCAGGTGGTCGCGGGCCGCCTCCATCGCCTGCGTCGTGAACAGGTAGCTCTCCAGGCGCAGCGACGACTGTCCAGAGACGAGCGTCAGCGAGTCGGGCAGCGCGAACAGGATGAGGTCGTAGCGAGCATCGGTCCGTTCCATGAAGGCCCGGCCGTCATCGATCGTGACCGTCACTCGCGGGTCCGCGTACGGAGCGTCGGGATGCCGAAGGCCGCCGATCTGCTGGATGCGAGGATCGATCTCGACCGCGTCCACGTGACCGGCGCCCTGCGCCAGTGCGATCGCCGTGTCGCTGCCCGTCCCGGCTCCGATGATGAGGACGTCGTCCGGGCTCTCCAGCCCGGCACGCTCGTAGGGCACGAAGTAGACCGGCTCCTCGCGGCGCCGATCCTCGACCGACGTCGCCGTCTGATGCGGAATGCCGTTGACGTGAACGTCGATCCCGCCGGGGTTGCTGGCGAGCGAGAGGGTCGTGATCTTGTAATAGGGCGACCAGCTCGAGGTCGCCCCGATCGACTCCCGCCCCAGCATGAAGACCAGGGCGGCAAGCGCGATCACCTGGAGAACGCCGACGCGTTTCCAGAGGAGAACCGCAAAGAGGCCGGCCGCAATAAGGCCCCACACAACCGGCGGCGCCCACGTGAAGCTGAGCGCCGAGAAGGCGACGATGCCCAGGATGCTGCCGGAGATGTCGAGCCGATACGCCTCCAGCGGCTCGAACTCGACAAAGGTGCGCGCCACGCCCTCGGCGATCATGGCCATCACCGCCGCGACGGCCAGGAAGATGAACGGCAGCGACACCCAGATCGGCAGCCCGGTCAGCCCGAACCCGCCGAAGAAGATCAGTTCGCTTCCACTGCGGTCGATCTCGACCGGAAATACCAGCACGGCGCCCACCAGCACCGCCAGCGCCAGCGGCGCGAAGGGGAAGAGGTCGATCCGCGAGGTGCCGCGCAGGAACCCAAGACCGATTCCCAGGAAGCTGCCCAGCAGGACGAAGTTGCTGAAGTAGCTGAGGAAGACGACGTTCGAACCGGTCCATCGGATCAGGGCGAGCTCGACGAAGAGCATCAGGCCGCTGAGCAGGACCAGGCGCATCGGCTTGGGCATGAGGCGGCCCAGTCTACGGGCCTCGCCTACAGAACGACCAGCTCCCTCGGCGAGCGTGTCAGCCAGGTCGCCCCGCCATCGGTCAGAAGGATGTCGTCCTCGATCCGGATGCCGACCTCGCCCGGGAAGTAGACGCCGGGCTCCAGCGTGACGACCATCCCCGCCTGAAGTGGCTGCTGCCAGTGCCGCAGGATCGGCTCCTCGTGGGTCTCCAGCCCGATGCCGTGGCCCAGCCCGTGCGTGAACGCCTCCCCCAGCCCCATCTCAGCAAGGTGATTGCGCGCGATGCCGTCCAGCGCCGAGCCGATGATTCCCGGCGCGGCCGCCTCGAAGGCCAGCTGCTGCGCCTGCCGGACCGCGTCGTATCGCCGCCGGGTCTCGCGCTCGGGCTCGCCGAAGAACACGGTGCGGGTCATGTCGCTGCGATACCCGTCGACCTGGCAGCCGAAGTCGATCAGCAGCGGTTGCCCGGCGGCGATGGCCGTGTCGCCCGGATGGCCGTGCGGCATCGCCGCCCGCGCGCCGACGAGCACCAGCGGGTCGAAGGCGAGGTCCTCGGCGCCGTTGGCGCGGAACCAGGCCTGCAGCTCCCAGGCGACCGCGTGCTCGCTGAGCCCGGGGTGGAGGAAGGTGAGCATGTGCTCGAAGCAGGCATCGGTCAGGGCACAGGCGCGGCTGATGGCGGCGATCTCGTCCGCACCTTTCACCATGCGCAGGTCTCGGAGCGGGTCGTCGGCCGGTTGCAGCTCGAGACCGGCGACCGCGATCGCCAACCAGTCGGCGTGGCTCAGGACCTTCGCCTCCGCGGCCACGCGGCTGATGCCCAGCTCAGCGGCCAGGGCGCGCAGCTCGGTCGCGATAGGCCCGTGGGTCAACCGCACGTCCCACTCCGGGCAGGAAGCCTGGGCCTGCTCGTGGTAACGCCCGTCGACCAGCACCAGCTGCGCGCCACGTGAGACGAGCAACGTGCCTGAATACCCCGAGGTCGTCTCCTCGCCGCGATGCAGGACGAAGCCGGCGAGCCACCGCCGCAGGGCCGGACGACTGATCAGGAGCGCATCCGCGTCGACGGTGTCGAGGATCGCGCGTGATCGCTCCAGCCGGCCGCCCAGAGCGGCCGCGACGGTCACCTTACTGGCACTCCGCGTTGGCGCGGGCGATGTTCTGCTCCTGCTCGCCGAGGGTGCGCGCGAAGTAATGCGAGCCATCGCGCTGCCCGCCGGGGCAGGCGGCGACGAAGTAGAAGTAGCCACTGCCGGTGTCCGCCCGCGCGACGGCAGCCAGCGAAGCTCCTCGTGGCGAGGCGATCGGCGTCGGCGGCAGGCCCTTGTTGAGGTAGGTCTGGTACCCGGCCAGCTCTTCAGGCAGCTGCACCTCACCGCCACTGACCTGGAGCTGTGGCCACCATTCGATGAGCCCCCACTCCGATAGGGGCGCATCACCGAACTCGGCGGTGCCCAGGCCGTACTGCAGTGTCGGATCGGCATTGAGCAGGCCGACCGTCTCCGCGTTCGGGTTGTTGATCCGGTTGAGGTAGACGCCGGCGATCAGCGGCCGCTCCTTGTCGAGCACCGCCTCCCGCTCGACGATGCTCGCCAGCGCCACCGCTTCGTCGATGGTCAGGCCCCGCGCGCGGATGCCGTTGCGGATCCGGTTGGTGAAGTGGTCGGCGAAGCCGGTGAGCAGGCGGTCGAGCACCTCGCGGGCCGAGGCGTTCACGAAGAGCCGGTAGGTGTCAGGGTAGAGGTAGCCCTCGAGTGTGCGCCCCCGGCGGAGATCGGCGAGGAAGTCGTAGTCGCGAATGACGTCCGCTGGCGGATCCTCCACCAGGCGCCGGAACTCGCCCAGGTTCATGGTCAGCTTGGTGGTACCCAGGTAGCCGACCACCTCTTCGAGCCGCCAGCCCTCCTGGAGGGTGATTGCCACCTCCGGACCCGACTCCAGGCGCAGGGCGGCCACGATCTCGGAGGGGCGTAACGACGGTGACAGGTCATAGGTGCCGGCCTGTAGCGTCTCTTCGCGGCCCGCCTGGAGCACCGCGAACTGGAATGCGAGGCGGCTCTCGATCACTCCCTCGTCGAACAGCAGCTGACCGATGTCTGCAGAGCTCGCACCGCTCGGCACCGTGATCGTGATGCGTGCCCCGTCCTCACCGGCGGGCTCATCCGCGAGGGCGCCGGGCTCGTACCACTCGACGAAGTCGCGCACGATGCCGTGCTCAATGGAGCCGGGATGTTCCTCGACCCATGCCATCAGCCGCGGGGCGAAGGCGAGGAAACCCAGGAAGATGAGCACGCCCAGCAGGGCGATGACCCCGGCAAACCAGCCGAGCAGCACGACCGGCTGGAAGGTGCGACGCCGGCGGACGGGAGCCTCCCGATCCTTGCGCATCGCGCGAATGCGCGCGTTGCGTCGCTCCTCGAGATCCCAGCGGGGATCCGGGGGTCGAGTCATTCGGCCTCCTGTGGGCTGGGCGGCGGGGCGGCAGCGTCCAGATATTCTTGCAGGATCAGCCGGGCGGCGGCCGAGTCTAGCTCACCGGAGCGACGCTCACGACCACGGCGCGGACCGATCTGCTCCGCCGCCTGCCAGCTGGTCAGGCGCTCATCCTGGTAGGCCACGGTGAGGCCGATGGCCGCCAGCTTCTCGCCGAAGGCACGCGCCGCTGCGGCCTGGGGGCCTTCGGATCCGTCCATGTTGCAGGGCAGGCCCAGCACTATCGTGTCCGCGGCCTCAGCCCTCGCCAGCTCCTCGATGATCCGGATGTCCTTGGCCTCGTTCGTGCGCTTCAGCGCCGGGCGGGCGAAGGCAAGGCCCGTCTCCGTGTCGCCGATGGCCAGGCCGATACGACGGCTGCCGTGGTCCAGCCCGATCAGCCGCATCAACTCTGAGATTCCGCGGCCTGGACGTCGATGCTGATGCGCCAGTCGAGCTGTGGGATCCGATCGACCCAGACCGGCCACAGGTCGACGGTTGACGTACCGATCGGTTCCAGCAGGGCCTCCGCCTCTGCCACGGTCTTGCCGGCCAGCTCCTGTCGGAGCGCATCCACGTCCACGTTCGGCACCGCTGCCGCGGTGACGGTCGTCGCGACCGTCAGGATCTCTCCTTCAAGGGTGGCCTCTCCCAGCTCGATCGCGACCGAGTGCTCATCCAGGTCCATGCCCTCCGGAACCGCGTCTGAATCGGCCTCAAACTGCTCGCGTGCCGCCTCCTCGGCATCGGCCCGGAGGACATATGGCTTGTCGTCCGTGAGCTGTCCCGTCAGCTCGAACGTGAACGGCTCCTCGCTGACATGGCCGATGAGGTCCTCGGGAACCGTGATCTCCGGCGCGGGCGGATCGCCCGATGGGTAGAGGCGGTCGGGGGTCTCGGCGCGGACGTCGGCGAGCTGCTGCTCGAGATCTGCGGCGATGGCGTCGGTCACCTCCAGGACGTCTTGCCGCCGGACCACGAACTGCCGCACGTCCTCGCCGCCCTCGATCGGGTTCTGGTTGCGGACCCGTCGGTCGTCCGGACCACCGCCACGTAACGCGCGGTCGATGTCGCGGTCCTCGATACGGTTCACGGCGTCGCTCTCGACATTGCTGTCGGCGCCCTTTTCCACGGCGGCGACGGGCGCATCGGCGATCCCGACGAATCCGAAGAAGCTGTCGGGCACGACCACTTCCTGGGTCGTCTGGAACAGGATATCGCCGCCTGCGGATACGACCGTGCCGGCTGGCACGAGGACGTTCTCGTCGGAATAGTTGATGAAGGTGACGATGCCGGTGGCCGCCGTCCGCTTGGTGCGGCGCCCGCTGGCCTCGCCTTCGATAGTCGATTCCAGCGGCGCGGAGTCGGACGGGTGCAGTTCAGGCGTGACGGAGTAGCTCAGCGGACCGATCGCCACGGACTGGCGCCGGATGGTGATGTTGGCGCCCGGCAGGACCGTCGCCGCCGCGGCGCCCGCGACGACCAGGAGCGCCAGCAGGCCGGCCAGCACCGCAAGCGGAAAGCCGGCGGCCGATTGGCGTGGCCGCGGATCACGCGGCCCCGGCCGAGGGCGGGCAGTTTGGGGTGGTGGGATACGGACCGCCTGCGTCTCCTCCATCCCACGCGCCGACGCAGGCGCCGCGGGCAGGACAGGCGTGGGTGGTTCGTCGACGGTGACCGGCGCATCCTCGCCGCGCACCACGTGGATCGGGGCGGCGGCCGGCGGGGGCGCGGGCGCCGGGACGGCGCCCTCCGCGTTCGCATCGGCGACGGACGCGAAGGCAGGAATGCCGGCCTCGGCGGCCAGCGCGCGGGCCGCCGCATCGGCGACGAGCACCACTTCCCGACCTTCCTCGCTCGCCACCTGGGCCAGGAGCCGCAGGGCGACGGCGCTGGTGGTTGCCT
>DASSCW010000203.1:0-15506 GCA_035697465.1 Candidatus Limnocylindria bacterium
AAGCTGCTCGGTGGCCTCGTAGAGGAAGTCGCGACGCTCGAGCTCGGCCTCCTGGGCCAGCTCTCGCAATGCGGCGATGCGTGGTGCGCTCATCGGCTCCCTCGTGGTGCTAGGGCTTGTACACGAAGTCGGGGCCCATTCGCTCGCGCAGGAACATCGTGTGCTTCTTGTCGAAGATCGACTCGGCCACGCGATGGCCAAAGCCGCGCGCTCCCGGATCGGCATACAGGCGGTCCAGTACGGCGTAGTTCGGCAGGTCGAGGATGATGAGGTTGTCCCACTCGGATCCTTCGGTGACGTTGAACCAGCCGATGAACCGGATCCCGTACTCTTCCTCGTAGCGCTTCGCGGTCCTGGGAAAGACATGCCGCATACCGCGCTTGAAAAGCATGTCGCGGCCCTTGCGCACGTTGAAGAAGGTCACCATCAGCGGCATCAGCGAGCCCACCCGGCACGGTCCAGGCCGATGCCGATGGCGAGACCGACCGCCAGCCCCAGCACTACGCCCACACCCAGGTTGTGCAGGGCCACGCCCAGCGCCGCCCCGATGCCGATGCCGATGGCGGTCCACACGCCGAGCATCGTGTTCGTACGGCCCCCCGGCCGCTCGTCATTCATCGGGCGTTTCGGTTCCGGGCTCGGCGTCCGGGTCGGCCTCGGTCCTGATCACGCGGGTCGGCTGGCGTGCCACGCCGGTGGTCCGCCCCCGACCACGCCGGCGATCCGCGAAGAAGACCCGCAGCAGGAAGACCGAGGTCATGCTCAGAAAGAAGAGCAGCACCAGGTCGATGGCGAGGAGCGTCACCAGCAGCCAGACGGGCCAGTCGAACGAGAAGAGGCCGACGGGGATCAGCAGCAGGATCACGCCGAACAGGATCGCCTGCCAGATGAAACAGCCGAACCCGGGCCCCTCGTTCGGGTCCAGGTCCTCGTTGTAGCGAACTGTCATGCATCACTCTGGCCGGAGCGGGTCAATGGCGCCGGGATGGTCCCATATCCAAGGAAGCACCGCATCACGTTGGGCCGGGGCAGGTCGCGGCGTCCCGCGCCATGCCCGATCTCGCCGCCGGCGAAGGGTGGGGAGGCCGGCCACTCGACCGCAAGCTCGGCCAGCAGGGCCGCTCCCAGCGGCGTGACCAGCTGCACGCCCGACATGTCCGAGTACGTCGGCGCGCCGACCAGGAGCGCGGTCACCACCGGGTTGGCGGCCCCGAGATTGACGGGCGACGCGTACACCTCGCGCACGCCCATTCCGTGCAACGAACCGATCACCGCGACGGCCGTCACCACGCCTTCCACTCCGCTGGTGCCGGCAAAGACAAGGTCCTGCGGCCGTTCGCCGGCGTGGCGTGCCGCGGCCGTGGAGAGGCGACGCAGCGCGCCCGCGGCCCGGGCCTCGATGGCAGGACCGAGCCGGGCGTCGCGCAGCAGGCCGAGCATGTCGTCCAGGCGCTGGATCGGGCTGGCGCCGCGTCCGTCGACCCGGACCTCGATCGCCGCGACCGGACCCTTCTGCACTTCCCGGATGGTGAGGTCGAAGGCGGCCCCCTCCTCCGCGAGCGGCGCAACCACGTCGCGCAGGTCAGCCTCCAGCAGCCCGGCTGAGACGAGGGCGCCCAGGATCATCTCGCCGCTGGCGCCGGACGCGCAGTCGAAGTAGGCCTGCCGCGATTCGTCACGCATGGTGGGGCACGCATGGTCCCACAGCGCGCGGCCGGGTGGTCAGCTGAGCGGCGCCAGGTCGTGCAGGTAGGTGATCCGGCCACTGGCTACGGTCAGCTTCACCACCCCTGGCAGCTCCATGCCGAGCAGCGGCGTGTTGGCGGAGCGCGACGCCAGCGCGTCCGCCGCCACCCGCCACCTGCCCATCGCGTCGAACACGACCAGGTCGGCCAGCTCCCCCGCGGCAAGCGTGCGAGTCTCGCCGATGAGAGCGGCAGGACGCGAGCTGAGGGCGGCCATCAGCGCGGCCAGGTCCAGCCGGCCGGCGGCCATCGCCGAGAGTCCCAATGACAGCGCGGTCTCCAGCCCGATCATTCCTGGGGCGGCGTTCCCGAATTCCACGGCCTTGCGCTCAGGCGGGTGCGGGGCGTGGTCAGTCGCGATCGCGTCGACCGTCCCGTCAGCCACGCCGGCCAGCAGCGCCAGGGCGTCGTCCCGAGCGGGCAGAGGTGGGTTGACCCTGCACAGCCCGTCGAAAGCCAGGCTCGGATCAAGTCCGACACCGGGCGACGAAACGTCGTGGTCGGGGTCCTCCCATGCGAAGCGCCGCTCGCCGGCGACCCAGGCATCGGTGAGGGCCAGGTGGTGCGGTGTCACGTCGCAGGTGACCCGCACGCCCGCCGACTTGGCGCGACGCACGGCGTCCAGGGCGGCGGCCGTCGAAAGGTGGGTGAGATGCAACCGAGCGCCCGTCTCAGCGGCCTGCGCGATGTCGCGTTCGACGATAGTGAGCTCGGCACTCGGCGGCCAGCCAGCCAGGCCAAGGCGCGTGGCCGTAGGCCCGGCGCGCATCACCGTGCCGTCAGCGAGGCTGGCCTCCTCGGCGTGCTCGATCAGCGGCAGGTCGAGCGGCGCCAGGTAGCCGAGCAACGCGCGCACCATGCGCGCTGACGGGATCGCCGCGCCGTCGTCGCTGAAGCCCGCAACGCCGAGCTCTGCCAGCTCGCCCAGCGGCGCCATTCGCTCGCCGGCCCGACCGACCGTGGCCGCAGCAATGACCCGGACCCGCGCGGCGGCGTCCTGTGCGCAGGAGTGCACGAACGCGACGCGGGCCGGCTCATCGAGCGGCGGATCGGTGTTCGGCATGGCGCAGACAGAGGCGTATCCGCCGTGGGCCGCGGCGCGCGTCCCGCTCTCGATCGTCTCGGACGCCTCACCGCCAGGCTCGCGCAGGTGGGTGTGCATGTCACAGAAGGCCGGCGCGGCCACGAGGCTGCTGGCATCCACCCGCGGCACGTCGTCGCCGGCTTGCTCGAGAGTCGCCAGGCGTCCCTCGACCACCGCCAGGTCGCCAACGGCATCGGTCCCAGCCGATGGGTCGAGGAGCCGCGCCCCCACCAGGACGAAGCTGGCGGGCGCATCGGCCAGCGAGCCGAAACGGCTCACGGCGCCAGCAGCGAGAGTACGGCCATCCGCACCGCCACGCCGTTGGCCACCTGCCGCCCGATCAGGCTGCGCGGCCCCGACGCCAGCTCGGAGGTCAGCTCCACCCCCTCGTTGGTCGGGCCCGGGTGCAGGAGCGGCGCGTCCTCGCTGGCCAGCCGCATGCGCGACTCGTCGAGACCCCATCGGGCGGTGTACTCATGCAGGTTCGGCACGCCACCCCCCGCCTGTCGCTCGAGCTGGACGCGCAGCGCCATGACGGCATCGGCACCTGAGAGGGCCGGCTCGAGCTCGTGATGGACCTCGACCCCGGGCCAGCGCTCGAAGCCACGTGTCCAGGCCGGCGGCCCGGCCAGCCGCACCGTGGCTCCCAGGGCAACCAGCAGGTGCATGTTCGAGCGCGCGACACGCGAATGGCCGATGTCACCGACGATTGCGATCACCGCGCCCTGCAGCGAGCCGAGGGCGTCCCGCAGGGTGAGGGCGTCGAGCAGCGCCTGGGTAGGGTGGGCATGAGTCCCGTCGCCTGCGTTCACGATTCGCAGCCCGGTCGCGCGCGCCGCAAGGTAAGGCGCTCCGCTGGCGGAATGCCGCAGCACGACCGTCTGCACGCCGGTCCGCTCCATCGTCAGCAGGGTGTCGACCAGGGACTCGCCCTTGGTCGCGCTGCTCGCCTCGAACGGGAGCGCCACCACCTGCGCCCCGAGTGCGGTGGCGGCGATTTCGAAGCTCACCCGCGTACGAGTTGACGGCTCAGCGAAAGCCAGGCCGATGATGTGGCCGGCCAGACGGTCCAGTCGCTCGCCGCGCTCGCGAAGCGCGCGCAGCTCCGCGGCAAGGTCGAGGCAGCGCTCGGCCTCAGTCCGGTCGAGCTGGTCCACGTCCAGGAGGTGGCGGTCACGCCAGCTGGCGGCTTCGTTGCCGACGGGGAGGTTGGCGCGCGCTGCGTCGATCATGCGTCTCCTTGGCGGCCTCACGGGACCGCGTTAAAGGGTCGCCGCGCAGTATACGGCCACGCCATCCAAAGCCCGCCCGGCCGCACCAGGTCGCCGCATGGCATCCTGTGCGGGTGCCCATCCTGACACTGCTTTTCACCGACGTGGAGGGCAGCACGCGCCTGGTCGAGCGTCACGGAGCCGCCGGCACCGAGGCGCTGGTGCGCCACCACGCCATCGTCCGCGAGGTCGCGGAGGCGAACGGCGGCCGCGTCTTCGAGCGCATCGGTGACGCGGCCTACTCCATCTTCCCCGATGCGTCCTCGGCGGTCGCGGCCGCGGCGGAGATTCACCGTCGTTTGTCGGTGGAAGACTTTCATTCGGTCCCGGGCGTCCGCGTGCGGATGGCCCTCGACACCGGCGAGCTGGACGAGCGCGACGGCCGCTTCTTCGGCCGCAGTCTCCATCGCTGCGCCAGGATCCAGGCACTGGCACGCGGCGGCGAGACGCTGATCTCGGCGGAGACCGCCGACGCGGTGCGTGAGCGTCTCCCGGCGGGACAACGTCTGCGCGACCTCGGAGAGCACCGGTTGCGTGGGCTGGAGGGATCGGTCCGCGTCTGGGGGGTCGTGCCGTCTCCGTCCCAGTCTGGCCCGGAGGCGGGACGCGAGGAGGCAGGGGCGCAACCCATCCGGGTGCTGCTGGTCGATGACTACGAGGTGGTCAGGCGCGGCCTGCGAGGGTTCCTGGAGCTGCTGCCGGAGATCGAGATCGTGGGCGAGGCCGCGAACGGCAAGGAGGCCGTGGAAGCTGCGTACCGGCTGCAACCCGATGTCATCCTGATGGACCTGGTCATGCCGGAGATGGATGGCCCCGCCGCAATCGCCGCGATCAAGGAGCGGCAGCCGGAGATCACGATCCTGGCGCTGACCAGCTTTTCCGAGCCGGAGCGCATCGCGTCAGCCATCTCTGCCGGAGCCGCGGGCCATCTGCTGAAGGACGCGGAGGCGGAGCAGGTGGCGGAAGCGATCAGGTCGGCCTACGCCGGGCGGCTCGCCTCCACCTGAGCGGCGGCCGCGCCGTCTTCCTCCAGCACGACGCCGTCGACGTCGTCGGTCTCGGTCAGCCGCACGTGCACCAGGTCGTCGCGCGAGGTCGGCAGGTTCTTGCCGACGTGGTCGGCGCGGATCGGCAGCTCCCTATGGCCACGATCGATGACGACTGCCAGCCGCACAGCCCGCGGCCGCCCGTGGTCGGTGAGCGCGTCCAGCGCCGCACGCACGGTGCGGCCGGTGAACAGCACGTCGTCCACGAGCACGACCGTCTTGCCGCCAATCTCCGGCATCGCATCGGTTCGCTTGACGATGGGCGCGTGGGCGAGCGGTGTCAGGTCGTCGCGATAGAAGGTGATGTCCAGCGAGCCGACCGGAAGGCTCACGCCCTCGTGCTGCTCGATGAGCCCGGCCAGCCGGCGCGCCAGCGGCACGCCGCGGCTGCGAACACCGACCAGGACCAGTTCATCGGTTCCGCCATTGCGCTCGACGATCTCGTGCGCCATGCGCGTCAGGGCCCGTCGCAGGTCCTCGCTATCCAGCACGCGCCGCTCACTCACGCGGCCGAGTTTAGCCCGATCTAGAAGGGGAACCCGGTCGGCGGCTGCCCGTAGACGGCCGGTCCGTCCCACGGCGGGGGATCGATGCCGCCGCCGAGGAGGATTGCCTCGCCGCCCCCGATCGGCACCAGGTAAAGATTGGCCGAAGCCGGATCCCCGACTCCAGCGGAGAAGTCCCGCACGCTCACCACCGCACGCACGCCATCGGGCTCGAATTCGACCGAGATGATCTGTGCAGTCTGGCCGTCCGTGGGGATGTCGAGGCGTGATCCACTCATCAGGCCACCGTCGGTCAGGCGACCGGCATAGACGGCCTTCTCGCTGGGGTAGTCGTCGCCTTGCGGGGCTCCGATCCACAGTCCGCCCCAGAAGGTGATCAGATCGCCGTCGGCGCCCCAGCCGAAGTGCCCGTCCTGGAACCCGCCGCCGCCGTTTGCGGACAGGTCGGCGAACAGAGGGGTGCCATCATCCGGAGCACCGAAGTAATTGAGTGATCCGACCTCCGGCATTCCACCGGTCGTGAACTGCCACCTGCCGTCCTGGGACGCCTGGCTCATGCTGCCGGTCCAGTAGACGGCAGGCCCGCCGGGAATCGGGGACATCAGCGGCAGGAACATGCCATCAATGCGCAGCGGCTCGGCGTCCGGCTCGAGCGGCTCGGGCAATCGAAGCTGCTCGGTCCAGGGAGACTCGGCGGCGTGGCTGACGAGCACGCTGGTGCCACCCTCCAGGTCCTGCCCGATGATATCCGCTGCGAACGCGTCGCCCGAATCAGTCACTTGCATGACCGCGCCGGAGTGCGTGTCGAACGCCCACACGTCGGTCGAGCCTGTGGGTCCGGGCGCAACGAGGCCGCAATCGATCGTCTCGGTCATCTCCGCGGGAACGGCCGGAATCGTGAAGACGAGGAACTGGCTGTTGCCAGACCAGAGGAGCCGATCGGCAAACGGGCTCAAGTTGGCGCAGCCAAGACGCACGGTTTCGCCGTCGGTCAGGTGCAACCCCCACACCTGGTTCGCGCCCGACTCGCCGATCTCTGTGATGTAAGCGACCCATTCCGCGTCGGGCGAGAGCGCTGCCCCGATGGGCGGACCGGCCGGGGTGTCCGCCTCGACCGCCTCGCCGGTGTCGTTCTTGATGAAGGCGAGGCGGGGGGTTTCCATTGAGTCCCCGACCATCGAGAAGTAGCCGAGCTCGCCGGGGCGCAGGAAGGCTTGCGGGTTGACCGTGGGGGTCGGGATCGGCTCGACGGAAGGGTCCACGCTGGCGCTGGGCTCCGCTGTCGTGGACGCCGGCTCTGACGCGGATGCGGTGGGCGTGGCCTGGCCCACGGGCGGGTCGCTCGGCTGGCTGTTCAGGATCACGATCGCCAGCACCGCAGCGGCCACCGTCGCGACCGAGCCGGCGATGCCCAGGAACATCGGCCGCCGCCACCAGGGGAGGCCGGCCGCGCGTCCGCTCTCGATGCCGGCGCGCACCCGGGCTCCGAGATCACGGGGCGGTGGCACGTGGCGCATGCCCGAGATGAGGCGCCGCTCCTCGTCGAAGGCGGCCAGCGTGTCGCGGCAGTGGGCGCAGTCGGCGAGGTGACGGGTGAGCTGGCTCTGCTCTGCCTCGCTCAGGTCGCCTGTCAGCGACGCGCTGATGAGCTCGTCGGGATGCTCGCCGGGACGTAACGTCGTCATCGGACCAGTCCCTCCGCTTCCAGCTGCCGTCGCATCTCGCCCCGAGCGCGGCACAGCAGCGTTCGCACGGCTCCGTACGAGAGGTTCATGACCTCGCCGATCTGCTGTGCGCTCATGTCCTCCAGGTCGGACAGGATCAGGCACTGCCGATGATTCGGGCGCAGCTGCATGAGTGCGCGCTGGATCCGCTCGTCGAGCTGGCCGGCCATCACCTGCGCCTCCGGGCCGGGAGCGGTGTCCGGTCGCTCCGGCTGGCCCTCGTCATCGATACCGATCGGGCTGATCCAGCGCCGCCGCCGCATGTCGTCGATCGCGGTATTCGTCGCGATGCGGTAGAGCCAGGATTTGGTCGAGTGCTCATCGGTCAGGGAGTCCAGCTTGCGATACGCCTTGATGAAGGTGTCCTGCGTGATGTCGGCCGCACGGTCGGGGTCGCCGACCATCCGCAGCACGTAGTTGTAGATCGGGGCTGAGTACTCCTCGAAGAGCAGGTCGAACGAAATGCGTGGTGCGGTCACGACGGCCGCCGGGACACGATTTCGATTGGCCAGCCCAATAGACAGCACCCTGCCCTCCAAGGCCTTCCCCCGATTCGCCTCCCCTGACGCATCGCTCTCCGCCCCTGTTACGCCAGTTCCTTCAGATGGGCGCGGAGCACCTCGGCCGCGAATTCGGGCGCAGCTGGATTGACGGCGAGCGCGGTGGCTCGTTCGAGGCCGGCAATCACGCGTAATCGCGGGTGGAGCTCCCAGTGCCAGTGAAAGGTCTGGTCGAGCCGCTCACCCGCCGGTGCCGTGTGCAGGAAGAGGTTGTAGGGCGGATCGCCGAGCGCGTCGAGCGCTCCCAGCGTGCGCTGGAGGGTCGTGGCGGTGGCGGCCAGGTCGTCGTCGTCCAATGTCGTGAAGTCGGCGGCGTGAGCCCGCGGCACGATCATCAGCTCGAAGGCACTACGGCTGGCGGCAGGGGCGAACACGACGAATCGCTCCTCGGCCAGCACCAGTCGCTCGCCCGACTCCTCTTCGGTCCGTGCCAGGCCGCACCACACGCAGGTTCGGTTCTTGATCTGGTGTCGCGCAGCGCCGCCGATCTCCTCCGCCAGCCGATGCGGCACCTGCGGGATGGCGTACAGCTCCAGGTTCAGGTGCTGGCTCCGTGATCCGGCCTGGCGTCCATAGCTCTGCACCACCTGGACCGAGATGGGAGCATCCGGCGGTGACGCCTTTGCGCCGAGCTCTCGCATCGCCTCGCGCAGGGCGCGCATCAGGTTCATCGCCAGGCGCGGTGAGGCATCGGCCAGGCGCTCGTGGTGGTCGCGCGGGGCGACCAGGATCTCCCACGAGCCGTTTGACGACTCCACCTCCGACATCGAGACCTGCGCCGCCGTCTCCTTCGAGGAGTCGATGCGGTGGAAGGCGTCCTGGCGCAGGACCACGCGGCGAACGCTCGCGTCGTCCGCATCGGGCGCGGCGGGATCGTCGTCACAGTGCCGGCAGTGGGTGCCCTCGACCGGCGCTGCCTGGACGGCGAAGGAGGCGTGCTCGAATGTCCGGTCGGTGACGATGGCCGACCACCAGCCCGTGATGGGGTCGCGCCGCAGCTCGAACACCGGCCGATGCTAGCCGATGGGTCCCGGAGGAGGCGACGCGCGCAGATCCTCGGCCAGCGTGAACGGGTCGCTGCCAACGACGGAAGCTGCGTAGAGCTCCATAGCGCCGATGTCCGAGCTGCGGCTGTCCGGGTCGCCGCGGTCGACGAGGCGCACTACCGGCGGCAGGAGCTCCCAGCCGTCAGCGCGGGCGCCTTCCACGTCGATAGGCGGCCGCTGGAGGACAAGGTTGAAGGCGCGCACCCCGATCACGTCGCGGTAGGCGAGCGCCGTGCGCGCGACCGCGTCGGCGAAACCTGGTTCGCGCTCGTCCATGCCAGCCCTGCCCAGCACCCACAGCTCGCGCTCCTTGACGGGAGTCAGACTGGCAAAGACGGTTACCCCATCCGCCTCCTCGACAACCAGGCCGAGGTCGCGATGAACCGCGGCGAGATCCGGCAGCAGCATCTCGCCGGTTGCGGCCCGGTAGGCGATGGCGGCCCTTCGCAGTCCCTCGACGCCGGCGTAGTGAGGGTCGCGACCAAGCAGCACCTGCGCATGGCCGTGGACGATCGAGCCGCCGGCGCGCGGCCCGCAATTCCAGATGAGGATGTAATTCCTTGCTGCCGGGTCCTCGCTCCGCCCGCGGTCCGCCCACTCATGGCCGACGTGGAGCATGTCGATCACCGATTCGTGGTCGAAGGCCCGGGGATCGTGCCGGTCGAGGATGACAACCCCATGGCGTCCGTCGTACTTGGCAGCGTTCGCCGCCGTGATCGAGCGCCGACCGCGGATGCGGCCCCAGGTGTCGGCCGGCGTGCCAGTTTCGGGATGGCAGAACTCATCGCCCCGGGTCGTCTCGACCAACTGCTCAAAGGCGCCCAACGTGCTGGCGCTCGCGGGCCGCCTGGAGCGCAGCGGCGAGAAGAGGGCGCCCTCCAGCCGCCAGCGGTCCGTCACCCGAACGATCTGCTGCTGACGCACCGCTTCCACCGAGCCGAAGTGGCGCTCGATCCAGGCCGTCAACTCTGGCGGAGGGTCCGTCCTGCCATCGGCGACGGTGACGTCGAGGAGCGCTTCGGCTCGCAGACGGGCCGCCATCGGAAGGTCGGCGATAAGTCCTGGAAGATCAGAGACGCTGCTCACGACCCGCGCAGAACTATGAACACGGCAAGCCCCAGCGCACCGAGAACGACGACTCCGGCGAGCAGGGTGCTGGTCAGCAGGGGAGGCGCATACCCACCGGCGGTAATGGCGCGCGAGGTGCGCCGAAAGCTCACGATGGCGGGGATGATCAGGCCGCCACCGATCACCACCATGGCCAGACCCACCAGCTGGCCAGCACGGTCCGGGGCCACCAACCGGTCCACCGCAAAACCCAGGCCGATGAATGTCACGGCCGTGCGCACCCAGGCGAGAAAGGTCCGCTCATTCGCCAGGTGATCCCGCACCATGGCATCGACGGGCGGTGGCGTCCGGGTGGTCACGGCCGAGCCGCGTCGAAGTCCCAGCTCCTGGGTCGAGCCTGCCCTTCCCACTCGGGGCGCAGCAGTGACATGCGCAGCACGTCGATGAAGCGGCCGTCGGCGAAGTGGGCATGCCGGAGCGTGCCTTCAAGGACGAAGCCGGCCTTCTCGTACGAGCGCTGCGCCCGCGCGTTGCCCGCGTAGACGTCAAGCGCGATCCGCTCCAACCTCAGCTGCCCGAACCCGAAGTCGCAGAGGGCGGCCAGCGCTTCCGTCCCGTAGCCCCGGTTCCACTCGTCCTTCTCGCCGATCACGATCCCGAAGTCGGCGTGGCCGTTCTCCTGGTCGATGTTGCGCAGGTCCGCCGCGCCGATCGGCCGCCCGTCTTCCAGCAGGCAGATCACGAAGTGGTAGCGGTCACGTCCCTGCTGCTCGACGGCCTGCTCGAACCATTTGTCCTCCATTGCCTGGCTGATCGGCGAGTGGATGGAGAGGTGGCGCGTCGTCTCCGCGTCGCCCAGCCAGCGCACGAAGAGCGGCAGGTCGCTGCGCTCGCTCGGGCGCAGGTAGACGCGCTCGGCGCGCAGGATCGGCATCGCTGGCGGTTCGGGGTGCTGGCCGTCTGGCATCGGTCCTTCTAGGCTAGGCTGCTGCGCGAGGATACTAGGAGGAACGAATTCAATGGCCGCAGTCAGAACCGCGACCGTCACCTGGAACGGCAGCCTCGCCGATGGCGAGGGAACCGTAACCGCCGGCTCCAGCGAGCTCTTCACTGACCTGCCCGTGAGCTGGCCTTCCCGCACCGAGGGGGTCGGCGGTCGCACGTCGCCAGAGGAGCTGCTGGCCGCCGCCCACGCGTCGTGCTACTCGATGGCCTTCTCCGGCGAGCTCGGGCGACGGGGCACCCCCCCGGAGCATCTCCACGTGGAGGCCGAGGTCGCCTTTGGCAAGGTCGAGGACAAGTGGACCGTGACGACGTCCCGCCTCACCGTGGTCGGCCACGTCGACGGGATCTCCGAGGCGGAGTTCCAGGCGGCCGCGAACGACGCCAAGAACGGGTGCCCGATCTCTCGTGCACTCCAGGGCAACGTCGCCGTCTCCATCGACGCCACCCTCGAAACCTGATCGCCGCCTTTCCCTGAAACCTTATTGGTGCCGGCTGCCTCGACATGGGTAAGAAACCCATCCATGTCTGAGGAGTCCGATGCAATCTGGCGACCGATTTCGACTAGTGCGCGGCCTTGGTCTGGCCGTCGGGTCGCTGCTCCTGGTGAGCGGCGCAGTCGTTACCGCAAATGCCGGTGGAACGGCAACAAGTGCTCCTGGAGCCGACGAGGCCAGCGCTTCGGGGCAGCCGAGCCAGTCGCCCGCCGCCAGCGCCTCGCCCGAGGTCGATGCCTTCCCGGGCGGCGAGGTCGAGGACTCGTCCGAGAGCCCTGAAGCGTCTGAGAGCCCGGAGGCATCGGATGAGGCTGAGGCGAGCGGAAGTCCGGAAGCCTCCGATGAGGCCGATGACGACGACAGCAACTCCGGTCCGGGCGATGGCGATGACGAGGAGGACGACGACAACTCCGGGCCAGGCGGCGGAGACGACGACCACGATGACGACGACAACTCCGGTCCGGGCAATGGAGACGACGACGACACCTCCGGAACGGGCGGGCACGACTGAAACGGGGTGACGGAGCTGACGTGGCACGATGGGGCCGTGGATGACCGCGGCCTCGTCGACGCTGTCCTGGGCGGTGACCGCGATGCGTTTCGGCTCCTCGTCGAGCGCGAGCAGGCAACCGTCTTCCGGACGTGCCTCCGCATCCTCGGCCGCCCGCACGATGCCGAGGACGTTGCCCAGGAGAGCTTCGTCATGGCCTATCGATCACTCGGCAGCTACCGCGGCGACGGTCCGTTGGGCGGATGGCTGATGCGAATCGCCATGCGGCAGGCCTTCCGCCGGCTCGGGCAGCGTCGCGAGACCGCGGAGCTGCCCACCGAGATGCCGACGATGGCGCCCGGCTTCGACCCGTTGGCGATCACGCTGGCGGGCGAGCGCCAGCGTGAGGTGCGCCTGGCGGTGGCCGCGTTGCGCGAGCCGTACCGTGAGGTGGTTGCCCTCCGGTTCTTCAGCGAGCTCAGCCTTGACGAGATCGCATCGGCCACCCGACGCCCTTTGAACACCGTGAAGACCCACCTACGCCGCGGACTCGAGCGGCTGCGTCCGATCCTGGGCCGCGAGGTGGCGGCATGACGCGCCGGCCATTCCGACCCACAGAGGTGGACGACTTTGGTGGCGATCTGGAGCCGACGATCACGGATCTCGAGCGGTATCTCGCCGATTCGGCCGCAGATCCGTCGAGTGGGTTCGCAGACCGGGTCATGCACGAGATCGCCAGAGAACCAACCCCGCGACGCGGCGTGCTCGCGTCGATCATCACCGCGTTCTCCAGCGAGCGCGGACGCGTGGCCCTGGTGGCAGCGACGATTGCGGCGGCCATCCTGGCCGTCGTGGCAGCGGGCCAGCTCAGCCGGCTGATGCCGAGCCAGGTCGGCGGATCGCCGTCGCCCACCATCTCCACCCCGTCGATCGCTCCCAGCGTCCCGCCTTCGCGACAGCCCTCGCCGTCAACAGAGCCCTCTGCCGAGCCCTCATCGACCCCTTCTGATGAGGAGGAGTCGGAATCACCGCGCGCTTCGGACGAAGATGACGACTCGCCGAGCCCATCCGAGACGTCGGGGGAGAGCGACGACAATTCAGGACCTGGTGGAGGCGGCGACGACGGCGGGAACTCAGGACCTGGAGGTGGATCGGAGGAGCCTCGGGCCGAGGGAGACTAGGCCGGTCTCACTCCTCAGATCCTGCACACCGTCTCGGTGATCGACGCGGTCCGTGCGGAGATCGGTGAGGCAGGCCCGAAGGCCACGCTCACGACCCTCCGCCTCGGCGTCCGGCTGCGCCCCGCCGACGTGGCTGAGCTGCGCCGGAGGATCAGCGAGCTCGGCGACGAGTTCGCGAAGCGCGATGACCCGCGCGGGGAGCCGGTCGGCATCCTGGCCGTCGCCCACCGGCGCCGCCCGTAGCAGCTACCGAGTCGGCAGCTCCACTGCCCACAGGTCGTTCATGGCCAGGTCCGCGTCCCTGCCGCCGAACAGGAGCATGCGTCCACGCACCGGATCGGCGATGAGCTCCGCGCCGGCGCGTGCGGCGGGTCCCTCCAGGCGAAGGCGTTCCGCGAGGCCGGCGTCGTCGATCAGCCACGCGTCGGCAAGGTAGGTGCCGTCAAGGCCCCGCCCGCCGAAGACCAGGGTGGCTGCCCCCCAGCGGGCGGTCGCCGGCAATTGACGATCGGGAGGCCAGCGCTCACCCGGGCCGATCATCGACCAGGAATTGGTCCCCGGGCGAGGTCCGGGGATGAGCTGCCAGAGGTCGCCGAGTGCGAACACACCGGTGGTCTGGCCGGCGTAGAGGACGAAGGCGGCGCCGTTGTCGGTCCACCAGCAGCTGTGCAGGCACCGCTCGACCGGGCGCTCGGCAGCCGGCGTCTCATCGGTCCAGGTCTGGGTGCTGAAGTCATAGGCCCGAGTATCGGCGAAGCGTGAGCCGTCGCTCGTGAAGCCGTGGCTGATCCACAGCCTGCCGTCCGGTCCCACGGCCGCGCAGCTTCCGTAGCGCGCCACCGGCGCGTCTCCGCCGGACGGGAGCTGGCTCCACGCGTCGGCAGCGGGGTCATAGGCCCACAGATCGTTGTAGAACGCCGCCTCGCTCTGTCCGGCGAAGATCACCAGTCCGACGCTTTCCACCCACGCGGCGTTGTGGCCGAAGCGTGCCGGCGGGCCGTCGCCCGTTACCCGCGACCACGTATCGGTGGCCAGGTCGAGCGACCACAGGTCGTCGAGAGACCTACCGTCGGCGGTGCGGCCGCCGAACAGGTAGGCGGTTGAGCCATCTGGCGTCACTGTCAGGGTGTGATCCTCACGCGCGTCGGGCAGCGGCCCTGCAGCCTCGACCAGGTGCCAGCCGATTTCAGGTGACGTCGGGTCGGCCGTTGGAGTTGGCTCCTCAACACTCGCGCTCGCGGCGACGGATGCCGGCGCGCTGGCGTTGCCCGTCGGGGAGGCCGCCGTGCAGGCAGCGAGCAGGAGGCAGATCAGCGGCCAGGCGAGCGCAGGAGATTTCATGGCTGGCCCAGGATGCCGGCGAGGACCGGCCGATCGATGTTGCCGCCCGAGATCACAGCCGCAATCGGTCCTTTGCCGGCGCGCCCGCTCATCGCCGCGGCCAGGGCGGCTGCGCCAGCACCCTCTGCCACGACCCGTCCCCGGCTGGCAAGCACGCGCATGGCAGCCGCGACCTCTTCAAGGCTGACGACGATCGATCCGTCGAGGACCGATGAGGCCAGCGGCCACATCGCAGACAGGAGTCCGCCGGAGCCGATGCCGTCGACAAAGCTGCGCCGGTGCTCGATCGTGACCGGCCGACCGGCGGCGTGTGAGGCGGACAGCGGCGCGGCGCCTTCCACCTCGGCGGCGAAGACACGCGCGTCGGGACTGAGCGCCTTGACCGCGGCGGCGATGCCGCACGAGAGTCCGCCACCGCCGAATGGCACGACCACCGCGGCGAGGTCGGGCAGGTCCTCGAGGAGCTCAAGGCCGATCGTCCCGTTGCCCGCCATCATCGGTCCAGAGGCGAACGCGTGCAGGAACGTCCCAGATGCTGCGGGGTGACTTCCTTCCTCGATCGCCTGCCACCAGCGCTCGAACGGGACGGGGACGATCTCCGCACCAAGCGCGCGGATCGGGTCGAGCTTGGCGGCTGGCGCGCCGTCCGGAACTATCACGGTGCAGTCGACTACGTGAACGTGGGCCAGCCACGCCACCGCCCGGGCCATATTGCCCGCGCTGGCGGTCGCGAGCCCGGCGGACAGTTGCCCGGCGTCGAGTGCTGCCACCGAGTTCGCGGCTCCCCTCAGCTTGAAGCTGCCGACCGGCTGCAGGTTCTCCAGCTTCACGTGGAGGCCGGGATACGCGTCGGCGTCCAACGCGAGCAGCGGCGTTCGGACTGCGGTCCCGCGGATGCGCTCCGCCGCAGCACGAACATCGTCGAGAGTGACCGGCGCCAGCGGC
>DASSCW010000204.1:0-2134 GCA_035697465.1 Candidatus Limnocylindria bacterium
CCCATGCAAAAGCCGACGCTGTAGATCTTCTTTGCCGCCCCGCCATCCGGGCTGCGCAGATACGCCGCCGCCGCCGCGACGTCGGCCTGCACGGCCGCCGGTCGAATCTGCGTGAGGTGGGGCTCGAAGTCGAAGCCATCGGGGCGACGCGCCACGCCGGCGGTGCGACTGAAGTAGTCGATGGCGACCGCGTGAACGCCCGCTTCGGCGAACCGCAGGGCCAGCTCCTCGAAGAACGGATGGAGCCCGCGCACGTCGGGAAGGATCACGATGCCGGGGCCGCCGGCTGACGCGGACTGCGCCGAGTAGGCAGCCAGCGCGGCACCATCGGACGCCGTGAGGGTAACCTCGCCGGCGTCAGCCGCGGCCCCGCTGATCGGCGGGAGCGGTGGACGGGCCCCGTCGTCGTAGCACATCGGCTCAGCCGACCTGGGAGATCGCGAAGAGGGTCCCCACGGCGAGGATCGCGGCAACGCCCAGGTATGCGCCTGCGCGGACGAACGGCGGCGTGCCCCCGGCGAGCGCTTTGCCACCCGGCGCGCGCCACAGCCCGCCCATGGTGGGCACGTTGGCCGGTGCCAGCAGCAGGCCGATCAGCGCGCCCACCAGCAGCCCGCCGACATGGCCGGTCCAGCTTATGCGCGGCACCGCGAACGTGATGATCAGGTTCAGCATCAGCAGGCCACCCGCCTGCGAGAGGATGCCGCGCGCCTGCGGCCCGAGCAGCAGGTGCCGGCGGCGAGATACGACGAAGGCAAGGCCGAAGAGCCCGAAGATCGCGCCCGATGCCCCCGCTGCAGCCGAATCCGGTGCCGCCACGATGGTCAGCACGCTGCCGCCCAGCGCGCAGAGCAGGTAGAGGACCAGGTACTCGAGGTGCCCGTAAAGCTGCTCGATGATCGGACCGAACAGCCAGAGGGCATACATGTTGAAGGCAAGGTGCAGGAGGCCCAGGTGCAGGAATGCGCTGGTGATGAGCCGATACCACTCGCCGGCGGCCACCGGATCCCGGGCCACCGCGCCCGCCTCGACCAGCGGCCCGCCGCTGCCCATCAGGTCGAAGCCGACGCCACCGCTGAGGATGCCGTCGATGACGTAGACGGCGACGTTGATGGCGATGATCGTCCACGTGACGTAGGCCGGGAAGGTGGCGTACGCGCCTCGAGCTCGGTTGAACTGCCGCCGCGCGGCAAAGTCGTGCCCCGTCTCCTTCAGCAGCCAGGCGATGCGGTTCGCGATTGCTCCGCGCTCCTGTGGCGGAGCCCGCCGATCGGCCTCGCGATAGGCGCCGATGGCCTCCTCGAGGTCGCCGTTGCGCACATGCTGCTCCGCCGCCGAGCGCCAGCCCAGCCACGACATCGGTCCACCAAGGTCCGCCGCGTGCTGCCAGGCAGCAAGCGCGCCCTCCTCGTCGTCGTCCCGGTAGCGGGCCGTCCCGATTGCGATCCAGGCCGCGCCGGAAATTTCCGAATCGGGATGTGAGGTGAGCGGTTGCAGGATGGCGAGCGCTTCGGCCGGCTCGCCGCGGTCGAGGAGGCGTTGGCCGTCGGCCAGCGCCTGTCGCGCGTCTTCGGTCATCGGCCGGGCATTATCCCAGAGGGATACGCGAAACGCCCGGTCATGCGACCGGGCGTATGCGCAGTGTGTGGGAGCGGAGCCCTAGGCGGACTGCACTCGTACGGCGCGGTCGCCCTTGGGGCCGGCCTCGATGTCGAAGCTGACGGACTCGCCACCGACGAGGCGGTCAAAGTCGAGCGAGCTCGACAGGCCGTCCTTGTGGAAGAAGTACTCCTTGCCATCCGGTGAGCTGATGAAGCCGAAGCCTCGCTCCGAGATGACCTTCTTGATGGTTCCGTTGGTCACAGTCATGTTCCTTGATGTCTCTCCTCGAACCCAGATGCGGCGCACGGCCGGCTCGAGAAGGAACCGTTGACCAAGCGAAGACCATCGGAAGTTCCGGTGGGATGCCTCGATTCTACCACCGATCGGGCCTCACCAACGAAGCGACCGCCGAGAGATGGCACCTCGGCGGCCGTTTCGCGCGCCCCCTGACAGGGAACGGAGCCGTCCCGGCGTGGGCGCCGGCACGGGCATCAAATGGGATTTGGTTACTTGTCTCGGCGAAGGAACTCCA
>DASSCW010000205.1:0-3119 GCA_035697465.1 Candidatus Limnocylindria bacterium
GCGCTCCTGGATCGCGGAGACCTGGCGATCCACATCCCGCGTGAAGACGGGCCTTCCTGGAACACCGTGCCGCTGGTCCACATGCACCGCGGCGGCGAGCCGAGCCCTGCCGAGTGGGCGACCGCCAACGCCATCCTGGAGAAGCTCGAGCGCTACCGCTGATGCGCGACTCCGTTCGACGCATCGAACGCGAGCCAGCCGGGTCCGTCGTTGCGCCGATGGACGCCGACCAGCAGCGCTGGCTGCGCGCCATGATGGCCCGCTTCGCGACAGGCGTGAGCGTGGTCGCCGCGCGCCACGGCCCTCTCCTGGCCGGGATGACCGCGAACGCGATCGCCAGCGTGAGCATCGATCCGCCACTCATGCTGGCCAGCATCAACCGCAAGTCGGAGACGCACGGCGCGATCCTGACCAGCCATTCGTTCGCGGTCAGCGTGCTATCGAGCGAGCAGCAGGCGCTGGGCGACTGCTTCGCCCAGCCGACCACGGCGGCCAAGCTGCAGCGATTCTGCGACGCGCCATGGCACGACGCCGAGACGGGATCGCCGATCCTGGACGGGGCGATCGCCTTTTTCGACTGCCGCCTCGTGGCACAGCACCCCGGCGGCGATCACACGATCTTCGTGGGCGAGATCGTGGCGGCCGGCTTCACCGAGGACGGCGAGCCGCTGATCTGGTTCGGGTCACGCTACCGACGCCTGGCGCCTCCAGACGGGCCCTAGGGGTGTCAGTCGCCGATCGCTGCCAGTGACTCGGCGATCGTGCTGATGGCCGAGTCGACCTCGGTATCGGTCGTGACCAGCGGCGGGATGATGCGCACCACCTGCCCGTAGGTCCCACAGGAGAGCAGCAGCAGCTTCCGCTCGAACGAGGCCTGGATCAGCGACTTGGCGAGGTCGGGGCGGGGACGCAAATCGTCACCCTCCGCGAACTCGATGCCCACCATCAACCCACGGCCGCGGACCTCGGCCACGCTCGGATGCGCGGCTGCCGCACGCTTCAGGCCGGAGAGCAGGCGCTCGCCTTGCCGGCGCGTGTTCTCGAGCAGGCCTTCCGCGGCGATGACGTCCAGCGTGGCGAGGGCTGCGGCGCAGGCCACAGCGTTCCCTCCGTAGGTGCCACCGTGCGCGCCGGGACCGAACTTGTCCATCAGCTCGCGGCGAGCCATGATCCCGGACAGCGGCAGGCCGGACGCGATGCCCTTGGCCGTGACCACGATGTCGGGCCGCACGCCGCTCCACTCGCTCGCCCACATGTGGCCGGTGCGCGCGATGCCGGTCTGCACCTCGTCGGCGATCAGCAGGATGCCGTGACGGTCGGCAATCTCGCGCAGCGCCGGCAGGAAGTCGTCTGGCGGCACCACGTACCCGCCCTCGCCAAGGATCGGTTCGACGATCATGGCGGCGACGTCCTCTGGATAGATGACGGTCGCGAACAGCTCCTCCAGGGAGCCGAGGCTCCATGCCAGCGCGGCCTCGTCGTTGCGGCCCGTTGGGTTGCGCAGCGCGTAAGGGAACGGCGCGAAGTGCACGCCGCTCAACAGCGGCTCGTAGTGGCCGCGGTACTTCACGCCGGAGCTGGTCAGCGACATGGCGGCGTGCGTCCGGCCGTGGAAGCCGCCACGGAAGGCGATGATGCCCGGCCGCCGGGTGGCGTACTTCGCGAGCTTGACCGATGCCTCGATCGCCTCCGCGCCCGAGTTGGACAGGAAAAGCGCGGCATCGTCGCCGTGCGCGAGGCCGGGGAACGTGCGCGGCAGCCGATCGTGCAGCTCGAGGCCGGGCTGGTGGTAGAGGATGTTCTGCTGGGCGTGGATGATCCGCGCCGCCTGCTCGGCGATCGCCGCCGCCACGCGCGGATGCGAGTGGCCGGTATTGGTCACGGCGATGCCGCAGGTGTAGTCGAGGTATCGATCGCCGTCGACCGTCTCGATCCAGGATCCCTCGCCCCGCTCGACCACGAGGTCCGTGTAGCGCGTCCAGACAGGCGGTACGCGGTCGCGCAACGCCAGCCAATGCTGGGTCTCGCTTGTGTCCGGCTCGGCCGTCAGAATGTCGGTGGCGTATTGATCCATAGCAGGCGGGTCTCTCCATCGGCGCGATTGCGCCAGCGGTGGGGAAGGGTTGAGGGGAAGGTGAGGGCGTCACCGGCCTCCAGCCGATAGCGCTCCCGCTCGTCGAGCCAAATGGTGAGGGCGCCGTCCAGGACGTACATGAACTCTTCGCCCTCGTGCGCGTAGGCGCCGTCCGAGGTCGCCCTAGCCGCCAGCACGAACAACTGCGGCTCAAGGAGGGAGTTGGCAACGGCCAGGTGCTCGATGCGGGTGCCTGACGCCGGCAGGTCCAACACACGCCGCTCGGCGGGTCGAATGCGTCGACTGCGCGTGTGCGGCTGGCCGAAGAACGCGAGCATCGTGATGCCATAGGCGCGCGTGAGCCGCTGCAGCGTTGCGACGCTCGCGCCAGCGGCGTTCCGTTCTATCGCAGACAGAAAGCTGGTGCTGACGCCGGCACGAGCGGCTGCAGTCCGCAGCGAGAGGCCAAGCTCGCGACGGATTGTCCGGAGGCGTTCGCCGTCGGGGCTCGGCCGTTTGCCAGGCATCCCGACGGATGTCATCGGCGGCAGGAGGCGACGGATGCCGGGAGCGTTCAGATGCATCCGGCGCATGCCCCGGATGTAGCGCAGCCGGGCGAGGTCGGCCTCCGTGTACACCCGGTAGCCGGAGGCCGTGCGTTCGGGACGGATCAGCCCCTGGCGTTCCCAGAGCCGAAGCGCGGAGGGCGACATCCCGAGCAGGCCGGCCACCGCGCCGATGCGATGACGAACTGGAGCTTCGCCGATGCTCGACGCCTGCCGGATACGAGTCGCCGCGGGGGCAGTCATTGGTCGATCCGAGTTGGCACGGAACGCACCTCGCGTCGCTGCAGTAACACCCAGCCGACGATGCCGACCAACGCGACCAGGAAAACCATCGAGCCCACCACCTGGACCTGTGGTGGAGCGCCCACACGCGAGGCGCCGTACACCCACAGCGGGAACGTCTGCGTCTGCCCGGCGGTGAACTGGGTGATGACGAAGTCGTCGATCGAGAGGGCGAAGGCGAGTAAGGCAGCAGCCAG
>DASSCW010000206.1:0-2023 GCA_035697465.1 Candidatus Limnocylindria bacterium
CGTACCTCGCCTGTGCGTGGGCTTGATCGGCGCACTCGAACTGACTGGTTCCCCCTCAGCGAAGTGGATGCGATGCGAACGTGACGAGAAATCGGCGCGAGGAGCGTCATCTGCGGGGTGAAGAAGCGAGCCGGGGTCGTCCTTTAAACTGAGCCGATGAGGACGTGGGTTGTGCTGGCATCGGCGGCGTTGGGACTTGCCGGACTCGCGGCGCTTCTGGCCTGGCGAGGGCCCCGTCTGCCGCCCGGCACCGAGAGAACGATTGCCCGCATCCGCGCCGGTCCCGTGACGGGAGTCGTCACCGGCACGTCGGGGTACGCGCAGTCCGGCGGGGTGCGGATCTGGTACGAGTCCATCCCTCCTGTCGGTGCGGAGAAGGGTGTCGTACTGCTCAACATCTCGCTCGGTGTGGGCTCGCTGTTCTGGCCGCCCGCGTTCCTGCGCGCCCTGTCGGCGGCGGGATACCGACTGATCAGGTACGACCAGCGGGGTACCGGCGCGTCGAGTTGGATGACGGGCTGGAGCCGAAAGCATCCGTACTCGCTGATCGACATGGCGAACGATGCGATCGCCGTCCTCGACGAGCTTCGCATCGACCGCGCTCACGTGCTCGGGCTCTCCCTCGGAGGATTCGTCGCCCAAGAGGTCGCGATCGAATACCCCGAGCGTGTTCGCTCGCTCACCCTCATGTCAACATCGGCGGACCCGACCGACACCTCCATGCCCGGACCACGGACCTGGCCACTGATCCAGTCCGCGATAGCGGGCTTTCCACTGCTGAGGTATCGCTTGCTCGGCGGCGAAACAAATCTCGTGAAGGAGCTCCTCGCGGGGCTGATCGCGCAAGGCGGAGACGAACCTATCGACGTGGAAGAGTGGACCAGGATCGTTCTTTACGACCTGCGCGAACGAAACGGACTCAACCTCCGTGCACTGCTGCAGCACCAGGCTGCTGTCGCCGTGACCCGCTCCCGATACCCGCTTCTGGGCACGATCACGGCACCCACTCTCGTAATACACGGGAACGCCGACGCGTTCTTGCCGATCGAGCACGGCCACCGACTCGCCGCAGCCATCCCTTCCGCCTGCGGCCTTTGGCTGGAAGACGCTGGTCACCCGTTCCCTTACCCTGACATGCCCGAGGTGATGGCGGCGATCACGAGCCACCTCGACGCTACCGATCCCTGCGTCTCCGGACCGGCGGGGCGGTCGGGCTCAGCGTCGGGTTCGCGCCCTTCTGAATGCGTGGAAACCAGGTGGCCGTAGAGCCATGCTTCCTGAACCGAAGATGAGCAGCTGTGCCCGACCCTGGCCGAGCCCCTCGCCACCATCGTGACCGCAACCCAGGCGGAGGAGAAATAGGAACGACACGGCCCATCGGACAGTGTCGCCTGCCTACTGAGGAACCTTGAGTGGGCTCGGGGAGTGGCTGGAGTGGCCGGTCAGGCCAGCGCCCAGGCCCCGTCCTGGCGGGCAAGGCCGAGGACCAGCAGCCGGCGCAGGTTGAGCGCGGCGACGCGGACCGACAACCACATCTGGTTGCGCTCGACCCCGTGGTAGGGCACCCGCCGGCAGCCGTCGGCGACCAGCCAGGCGATCGAGCGTTCCACCATCGGCCGCCAGCGCCGGTAGCTGTCCTGGAAGCCGCGGGTGGTGGCGCGGCGGCGGGCGGCGCGCAGCTCGTCCTCGTGGGGGTGGACGCGGATGGTGCGCCCGCCGGTGGCGGTCGTGCAGCGCTTGCGCAGCGGGCAGCGCCGGCAATGACGGGCGAAGCTGGCCTGCCCGGACGCGGCGATGCGCGCCTTCCAGCCGGCTGGGCAGGTGACCGTGCCGGCCTGGGGGTCGATGGTGAAGTCGTGCTTGGTGAACCCGCCCGGCACCGCGCCCGAAAGCGGCAGCGGCTTGATTGTCTGGACATGCTTTGCCGCGGTCAGCGCGGCGCGGGTCGCTCCACCACCGTAGGACGAGCCCAGCACCTCCAAGCCGGGCTCCTCGCCGCTGAGCAACTCCACCCCGGTCGGCC
>DASSCW010000207.1:0-2679 GCA_035697465.1 Candidatus Limnocylindria bacterium
ACCCGTCAGCGGTTCGGGTGGTGGCTGTCACGAAGGGCTTCGGCGTCGACGTGGTGCGGGCGGCGGTCGACGCCGGGTTGACGAGCCTCGGCGAGAATCGGGTGCAGGAGGCGATCGACAAGGTGGCCGCGGCTCCCGAGGCCGACTGGCACATGGTCGGCCACCTGCAGGGCAACAAGGCGCGTCCCGCGCTCCGCCTCTTCCACACCATCCACTCGGTCGACTCGCTGGAGCTGCTGGCGCGCATCGAGCGCATCGCGCACGACGACGGGCATCGTCCCAGGCTGCTCCTCCAGGTCAATCTGGATGGTGAGCCGGGCAGGGCCGGCTTCGACCGATCGTGGTTCGAGGGCCAGGCGGGGGACGCACGTGGTCCGCTGGTAGAGGCGCTGCTCCGCGTCCGGGTCGCAGACGTGGTGGGGCTGATGGGGATCGCCTCGATCGGCGCCAAAGCAGCCGGCCAGTTCGCGGCGCTCCGGGAGATGCGGGATCGCCTTCGCGAGAGCAGCGGGCTGGCGCTCCCTGAGCTGTCGATGGGGATGACCTCCGACGCCGAGCTGGCCGTACGCGAGGGCGCCACGCTCGTGCGCATCGGGACCGCGATCTTCGGGCCGCGGCCGGAGCACCACTGAGGCGTAGACTCCCGGCCATGGACGGTGGCATCCCACCCATCGACCCGCTCGACCTGGAGCAGCAGGCGCGCTATCGCCAGCGCGACTACACCGAGGGCCGATCCGGATGGCTGGCGCGGCGGAGCGGAGCCAACCTGCTGGTGCTGGGAGCATTCATCCTGGCGGCGGTGATCGTCTTCCTGCTGACCCGCTGAGGGCGTCCGCCGGGCGCTGCTATCCTTCGCCCGATGCCGACGCTGATCACGACCTTCGTCGGGCTGCTGGCCCTGGTGCTCACCATCCTCATCCTCGGCCGGGTCATCGTCAGCTGGACGAACCCGACTGGTGGTGGCGGCCTGACCGCATTCCTCTACCAGGCGACGGAGCCGATTCTGGCGCCGATTCGACGCGTGATCCCACCTACGGCCGGCATCGACTGGGCGCCGATGGTCGCGATCCTGCTGCTCGGCGTTCTGACGCGCGCTTTCCTGCGCTGACGCTTGGCCGTCATCGCGGTCCGGGTGCGGCCGTCCTCATCTTCCGACGGCATCGGCCCCTATGCGGACGGCGTGCTGGTCCTCTCCGTCACGCGTCCGCCGGCCGATGGGGAGGCCACGCGCGCCGCTCATCGCCTTCTGGCCAAGGCGCTGAAGATGCCGCCCTCGCAGGTCAGGCTAATCGCTGGCGCGCGAGGCCGGCTGAAGCGGTTCGATGCACCGGGCCTGACCGATGCTGACCTCGCTGAGCGACTCTCGCGCTATCGGCCCCGAGCCGATTGAAGGGCGTCAAATGCCTTGGCTATACTGCCCATCCCCGTGGGCGATTAGCTCAGCTGGTTAGAGTGCACGGTTCACATCCGTGAGGTCACTGGTTCGAATCCAGTATCGCCCACCACCACACCTTCTCCAGGGCTGACCGATGGCGCGATTGCCTGCCTTCATCCGCGCGCGACTTCGCGCCGTTCGGCTCCTCCAGCCGCTCGAGCGCCGCGACTTCGCGCTCCTCACCACCGGCTCGGTCGTCTCGCTCCTGGGCGACGGCTTCTTCTCGATCGCGCTGGCGTGGCAGGTCTACGAGATCAGCAACGTGCCGACCGCTCTCTCGGTCGTCGGCGTGGCCTGGACCGTCCCGCTCATCGTCTTCCTCCTGCTGGGTGGAGTGTTCACGGACCGATACGACCGCCGCCTCCTGATGATCGGCGCCGACATCGTCCGGGCGGCAGCCATCGGCCTGCTTGGCGTCCTATCGCTGGCCGGGTTGATTGAGCTCTGGCACGTCATCGCGCTCATTGCCTTCGTCGGGCTGGGCGACGCGTTCTTCAATCCGGCCGCCACCGCCATCGTGCCCGACCTGCTGCCCGACGAGCTCCTGCCGCAGGCGAACGCACTCAACGGCCTCGTTCGGCCACTGACGATCAGGCTCATCGGTCCGGCTCTCGGTGGCTTCGTGGTCGCGCTCCTGGGCGCGGGCACGGCGTTCATCGTCGACGCCGCGAGCTTCCTCGGATCTGCGGTGGCGATCGCAGCCATCAGCCGGCCGCCGGCTCGTCAGCTCGTGTCCCACGGTGTGCGCCAGGCGCTGGCCGAAGTGGGGGAGGGGCTCGCCTTCGCGCGGCGGACGCCGTGGCTGTGGGCGACGCTGGTGTCCGCGATGTTCAGCCTGCTGTGCTTCATTGGGCCCGTGCAGGTGCTGCTGCCCTTCCTCGTGAAGAACCGGCTCGAGCTGGGGCCGGAGGCCCTCGGCGCGATCTTTGCGGTGGGGGGCATCGGCTCGGTCGTCTCGGCCATCGCCATCGGCCAGCTCGGCCTGCCGCGGCGCTACGTGACGATCATGTACGCCTGCTGGGCAGTCGGCGTGGCGCTGCTGGCAGGGTATGGGCTGATGACCTCGCTCTGGCATGGGATGCTCATCGGCCTGGTGACCGCCTCACTCTTCGAGATCGGCCAGATCATCTGGATGACGCTCCTCCAGACGGAGGTGCCGCGCGGCCTCCTCGGCCGGATCTCGAGCCTCGACTGGCTGGTCTCGACAGGGCTCGTGCCGGTCTCGTTCGCGCTGACCGGGCCGG
>DASSCW010000208.1:0-4127 GCA_035697465.1 Candidatus Limnocylindria bacterium
GGTCAAGGAGCTGAAGCGACTCCGTCCGGAGCTGGAGGTCGACTGGCTGGCCCAGCATCCCGTCACCACAGTGCTCGAAGCCGAGGGTGAGACCATTCATCCGGCGGGCCGGTGGCTCGCCAACGAATCCGCCCACATCGCCTCGGAGTCCAGCGAGCATGACCTCCACTGCTTCCAGGCGCTGCGCCGCATGGACGAGATCCTCGTGGCCAACTTCATGGTCTTCCAGGAGGTCGTCGAGGAGGGCTTGTACGACCTGATCGTTGGCGACGAGGCCTGGGATGTCGACCACTTCTGGCACGAGAACCCTGAACTGAAGCGCAGTCAGCATGTGTGGCTGACCGACTTCGTCGGCTTCCTTCCGATGCCGGACGGTGGCGAGCACGAGGCCTACCTCACCTCCGACTACAACGCCGAGATGATCGAGCACATCGCCCGCTACCCGTGGATCCGTGACCGGGCGATCTTCGTCGGCAACCCCGACGACATCGTGCCCGACCGCTTCGGCCCCGAGCTGCCAGCCATCCGCGACTGGACCGCGGAGCACTTCTCGTTCTCCGGGTACATCACCGGGTTCACACCGCCCACGGAGCAGGAGGTCCCGGCCTGGCGCGCCGAGCTCGGCTACCGCGACGACGAGCTCGTGTGCGTCGTCGCCGTGGGCGGCAGTGGCGTGGGGCGGGCGTTGCTCGACAAGGTCATCGCGGCCTACCCGATCGTCAAGCGGCAGCTACCGGCGCTACGGATGATCGCCGTCGCCGGCCCGCGCATCGACCCGGCAGAGTTCCCCACCCACCCTGGGCTCGACGTGCACGGCTACGTCGACCGCCTGTACCGGCACCTGTGCGTCTGCGACCTGGCCGTGGTGCAAGGCGGCCTCACCACCACGATGGAGCTGGCGGCGGCCCAACGGCCGTTCCTTTACTTCCCCCTCGGCCATCACTTCGAGCAGAACTTCCACGTCCGCCACCGCCTGGATCGCTACGGCGCCGGCCGGTGCATGGACTACGCCACCACCGATCCCGACCTCCTCGCGGCCGCCATCACCGACGCCATCGGCCGGCCGGTGGCCTACCGCGACGTCGAGACCGACGGCGCTGCCCGCGCCGCCCAACTCATCGCTGAACTGGTCTGATCCCGGAACGGTGAGCCGAGCGCGCCGACATCGGCCTCGCGCAGATCACAGATCGTCAACTGCGGCCTCAGCCTGGCCGCCGTCAGGACGCCGGTAGATTCAACCGAGTCAGCGGCGCAATAGCTCTCTCAAGTCGGCACGTCACAGCGTTGCTGCCACCGTTGCTGGCAGAACCACCCCTGACCAGGACGTTTACCGAATCCCACTCCCTCCGCCGATCGCGCAGCATTCCCTCGGTCAACGCCGCTCACCACAGCCGATAGCGTCGGACGCCGTGGATCTCGATGCCGCCATGGAACTCGCCCTGGACGAGGCCGCTCTCGCCGTCACGCACGACGACGTCCCCGTGGGCGCGGTCGTGCTACGCGACGGCGAGGTGATCGCCCGACGCCACAACGAGCGGGAACGTGCCGGCGATCCCACCGCCCACGCCGAGCTTCTGGCCCTGCGGGACGCTGCCGAGGTGGTGGGATCCTGGCGGCTGGACGGCACCACCCTGGTGGTCACGCTCGAGCCCTGCCTGATGTGCGCCGGGGCGCTGGTCGCCGCCCGGGTCGATCAGGTGGTGTTCGGGGCTGCCGACCCCAAGGCAGGTGCCTGCGGGTCGCTCTACAACCTGGCCGTGGATCCACGGCTCAATCATGAGGTCGAGGTCGTGCCCGGCGTACGAGCCGATGAGGCAGCGATGCTCCTCACCGGTTTCTTCGAGGAGCGGCGAGACGTCTGTTAGGCGGCGTCGGACGCAGACGAGGCCCCATCACGGCGCGGCGACAACGATGCAGTCCCGCCGAGGAGCGAGCCCCGGGTGCCGCACCAGCAACGCCAGTTGACCATGGGACCTTCAGCGGTGTTGCGGATTGCTTCGATGCGGGACGTGTCGAGCAGCACGTGGGCGCGGTGGCCGGGGCAGTAGACGTCAAACATCGCGGGCGCTCCGGCCGTCCGCACGGGACATGAGGGCATCCACCAGCCGTCGCCTCGGTGCGCGCCGCCGGGCCCGACGCACCAACGCGCCGTCCCGCTGCAGGGAGTGCATTCGCTCCTCCGCCAGGAACGAGAGCATCGGTTCCATCTGACCCTCGCTTTCGGTGGGCTTGCACCTTTGGCCTGCGCATACAGTCCAATTTGGTGGCATTGGCTCTGGCATGACTTCCGATTGGAATGTACTTTGGCCCTCGAATGGCTCCTACGCCATAGCCAATCCTGGGAGCATTGGTATGAATCAGTCGATAGAGAGCACGCTTGGGGCTTGGTCGGAAGGTCCCGGGCCTCTGCATCGCAAGCTGGGCGACGCGGTCCGGCAGGCGATCGACCAGGGGCTGCTGGTGGCCGGTGAGCGCTTGCCGGCCGAACGCGACCTGGCGACCCGCCTGGCCGTGAGCCGGTCGACGGTCGTCACCGCCTTCGACGCGTTGCGAGCCGAGGGGCTCCTGGAGAGCCGACAGGGCAGCGGCACCCGCGTGCGTCAGCGGTCGACGGGCACGGCGGTTCTGGCGGGAGGCCTTGCCCTGAGCCCCCTCTACCGGTCGCTGATCGAGGCACACGACGAGGTCATCTCGCTTGCCTGCGCGATCTTCCCGGCCCATCCCGCGGTCGCCGAGGCGATGGTGGACGTGGTCACGGCGGACGGGCCCAAGCTGCTCACGCAGATCGGGTACGCACCGGCTGGGTTGCCAGAGGCGCGGCACGCCCTGGCCGCCATGTTGACCCGCGACGGCACGCCCACCGAGCCCGACGAGGTGTTGGTCACCACGGGTGCCCAGCAGGCCGTGAACCTGGCAACTCAGCTGTTGGTGCGCCCGGGTGATTCCGTGGTGGTCGAGTCACCCAGCTTCGCCGGCACGCTCGACGTGTTCCGCAGCCGCGGGGCCCGCCTGACGCCGGTTCCGGTCGACGACGACGGTGTGGACGTGCGGGGCGTCCGGGCGGCGGTGACGGCCACCCGGCCCGCGGCGCTGTACCTCATGCCCACCTTCCACAACCCGACCGGAGCGCTGCTCGCCGTACACCGCCGGCGCGACCTGGCCGAGCTGGCCGCCGAAACGGGCGTGGCGATCATCGAGGACAACGCTCTCGAGAACTGCCCCCTCGACGAGGACCGCCCTCCCTCGATCGCTGCCTTCGCCGGCCCCGATGCCACCGTGCTCACCGCCGGATCGCTCGGCAAGGCCGCCTGGGGAGGGCTGCGCATGGGCTGGCTGCGGGGGCCACGCGCACTGGTCACCCGCCTGGCCGAGCTCAAGGCGATGAACGACCTCGGCTCGCCGCTGTTCGAACAGGCCGTGGCCGCCAGGATCGCGCCCCAGCTCGACCAGCTCCGGGCGGACCATCGGGCGATGCTGCGGCGCAACCTCGACCTGCTCGGCCGCCTGCTCGACGACGTGCTCCCATCCTGGGAATGGCGCCGTCCGAAGGGCGGGCCGTCGCTCTGGGTTCGGCTCCCGGCGGGAACGGCATCGGCGTATGCCCAGGTGGCGATGCGCTACGGCGTCGAGGTCATACCTGGTGACGTGATGTCACCCACCGGCGAGGACCAGTGCCATCTCCGGTTCCCCTACTCCGCCGAGCCGCCCGTGCTCGAGGAGACGGTGCGCCGCTTGGCCCAGGCATGGGAGGCCTACGCCCCGAGCGACGCTGCGGGCACAAGGCCTCGCACGGTGGTCGTGTGACGGCGTCCGTCCCGGTCGGAGCCGGCAGGTTTCGCTGGTAGCTTGCAGCCCCGGAAGGTTGCCAGAGCGGACGAATGGGGCGGCCTCGAAAGCCGTTGTGGCCTCCGGGTCACCGTGGGTTCGAATCCCACACCTTCCGCTTCTGACCTGCGTTGACCTAGAGCGAGATCAGAGCCAAGAGGAAGAGCGCGAACGCCGTCCAGCTGGTCGCGAGTTGGATCCAGTTGATCGTGAAGTACGTTCTCCGTCCCGCCTCCCAGTCCGCCGGCATCGCATCGGGGTCCCAGGCCAAGATCACGTTGTAGTGCGGCGTCTTCCACACG
>DASSCW010000209.1:0-3391 GCA_035697465.1 Candidatus Limnocylindria bacterium
ATCTGGCCCGTGCGGTCGCACCGAGCGGCGAGGCCGTCGGCCTCGACTTCGCGCCACGGATGATCGCCTACGCCACTCGCCGGCACGCCGATCTCGCCAACATCAGCTTCGTAGTGGGCGATGCGCTGGTCATGCCCTTCCCCCAGGCCTCGTTCGATGCGGCAATCATCGCCTTCGGGATGCGCAACCTGGCGGACTACGGGCAGGGCTTTGCCGAGCTCCGGCGGGTGGTCCGCCCCGGCGGCCGAGTGGTGTGCCTGGAGATTGCACGGCGGCACACCGCCGTCAGTCGCGTCGCCGCTGTGTGGTTCGACCACGTCGTCCCGCTGCTGGGCCGGGTCGTCGGCTACGGCGACGCGTACGCGTACCTGGTCCGCAGCGCCAAAGCCTACCCGTCACCCGAGCGCATCGCGGAGATCATGACGGACGTAGGGCTCGCGGATGTGCGCTGGTTCAGCCTCTTCCCGGGGATCGTCACCGCCCACGTCGGCGTTGCCGAGGCCCGACGCGCCGCACCGTCCTCCAGTCATCCTGTCGCCGTAGCTCGTGGCAGCGGCGAATAGGTCCCGCTGCGGGCCGCGCCCGTTTCCGCCACGCGGCGAGCGAACACGCGCTGTGCCGCGGGCATATTCGCCAGATCACCCGCCCATGCCTTGAGCGCCGCGGCCTGGAGGGCACGGCCGAAGGAGAACGACAGCTGCCACGGCTGTCCAGCCGCGCGATTCAGGGCGTTGAGGTTGCCGGTCGCGTCCTCGTCGCTCTGGCCGCCCGAGAGGAAGACGATGCCCGGCACGGCGGCCGGCACGTGGCGACGCATGGCACGGATCGTCCACTCGGCGACCTCCTCGTGTGTTGCTTGTTCCGGGCACTCGTAGCCGGACAGGACCATGCTCGGCTTCAGCAGCATCGCCTCGAGCTGCACGCCGTGGGCACCCAGCTCAGTGAATACCGCTTGGAGCGTCCGGCACGTGGCCGCGAAGCTCTTCTCGACCGTGTGATCTCCGTCCATGAGCACCTCGGGCTCGACGATGGGCACGAGGTTCGCCTCCTGGGAGAGGGCGGCAAAGCGTGCCAGGGCGTGGGCGTTGACCCGGATCGCGTAGTCGGTCGGCCGGTTGGAGCCGATGCCGATCACCGCCCGCCACTTGGTGAATCGCGCACCTAACTCGCGGTACTCGGCGAGACGCTCCCGGAGGCCGTCAAGACCTTCGGTGACCTTCTCGCCCGGCGCGCCGGCGAGCGCCTTGGTTCCTCGGTCGACTTTGACTCCGGGCACGATCCCCCGCCTGGTCAGGAGGTCGGGCAATGGCGTGCCGTCATCGGACGCCTGGCGCATGGTCTCGTCGAAGAGGATGACGCCACTGATGAACGCCTCGACGCCTGGAGTCGTGAACAGCATGTTGCGGTAGTCGCGCCGAGAGGTCTCTGTGGACTCGACGCCAACAGCGGCGAAACGCTTCTCGATCGTGCCGGTCGACTCATCCGCGGCCAGGATCCCCTTGCCGGGCGCCACGAGCACCTGGGCCAGGTCCTGCATGCTCACAGGATGGCCATCCGGTCGCTGCGGGTTCGGGTCGGCGTAGAGGCGAGCTGGACGGTCATCGTTACCTCCGGTCACTAGATGTGCGGACGTGCGTAAGCGGTGCAACCCGACAGCGGCCAGCCGCCACCGGTGTGCTTCCGTCCAAGCGCCTTGACCGTCGCCCCGGGCGCGGCAGGCGACCAGTGCCATCCATCCCGAATGTGAGCTGTCATTCGGCTCAACCAGCCGGTGCATTCAAGGTGCTCGACGGAGCCGACTCGCGCAGGCGCGTCGACCTGCACGCGGTTTGGTGACCTTCGGCTCGCTGCTGAGCGACCAATCGCTCTGGCCCGCTGCCCTCCCATCGGGCCACCCTGAGGCTGGAGGTGGCCGAATGCACAGTCGTCACGCGCCCCGGCGGCCGGTCCGCGCACTCCTCACGGCGATGTGCGTAGCTTTGGCATTCATCGTGGTCGGCTGCACCACCCCGGGGACCACGCCATCGCCAACTGACACATCGGCAGCGCCGAGCGCTACCGCCACTGCCGCGCCCACCAGCTCTCCGACCGCGACACCATCGGCGACGCCGAGCCCGACCTCACCACCTAGCCCGTCTCCCACTCCCCGACCGTCGCCGACGGCAACGCCAGGCCCTCTCGTCTACACGGTGGTGCGTGGAGACTCCCTCTCGCTGATCGCCGCCGCGTTCGATACCACCTGGCAGAGCCTCGTCTATTGGAACCGCGATCGGTACCAGAGCCTGGATCCCGCGCAGCCCGGCTATGACCCGAACCGCATCGAGGTTGGTTGGCGGCTGGTGGTGTGGCCCGGCCTCGTCGTCGGGTACAACCCGCCCCTGCCGACGCCTTCCCTGCGGCCAACGCCGCAACCCACGAAGTCACCCCAGACCGCCAGCGCGCTCGTCTCGCACGGCAGCCGCTCGAGCGGGATGGTGGCCCTCACCTTCGACATGGGCGGCCGCACCGAGCCGGCGGTCGCGATCATGAGCTGGCTGCGGGACCACGGCGTGCCGGCCACCGTCTTCATGACTGGCGCCAGCGTCAACTCGACCAGCGCCAGCCGACAGGTGATCTCGATCATCAACCGACAACCCGGCCTGTTCGACCTCGGCAACCACAGCTACAGCCACCCTGACATGACCGGGCTTACGGCCGGACAGGTGACCGACGAGCTGCGGCGCGCGGAGACCGCGATCGAGGCCTATGCGAACCAATCACCGCGGCCGTTGTTCCGCCCGCCATACGGTGCATGGGACAGCGACGTCCTGGCTGGCGCGGGCGCGGCGGGATATCGCGCGACCGTCCTGTGGGACGTCGACACGATCGACTGGAAGCCGATGAGCGACGGCGGACCGAGCGCGGCGAAGATCGTGGAGACAGTGGTTGGGCGGGCACAGGGCGGGTCGATCGTGCTCATGCACCTGGGCGGGTACAAGACGCTTGACGCCTTGCCTGGAATCGTCGCCGGCCTGCGCGACCGTGGCTTCACGCTCGTCACGCTCGGGACGCTGCTGGGCTACTGATACGTGAGGGACACCGATGAAGGTCCGTGACGTGATGACCAGCAAGGTGGTGAGGGTGCAGCCGGCCACGCGCCTGAAGGACCTCGCTCGGCTGCTGTTGGAGAGGCGCATCAGTGGCGTACCGGTCGTCAACGAGGATGGCAACGTGGTAGGCGTCATCTCGGAGGCCGACCTTGTCGCAAAGCAGGTTGGCAGACCGCTCAGCCGCCGTACGATGCTGGACTGGATCCTGGGTGAGCGGCCCAGCCTCTGGGAGCAGCGAACTCGCACGGCGACCACCGTGGCGCAGGCCATGACGGCTCCGGCAATCACCGTCGACGCCGATC
>DASSCW010000210.1:0-2316 GCA_035697465.1 Candidatus Limnocylindria bacterium
CTCTTGGCCGCCACGTAAGGCGCCATGAACGGTGCGGCGATCTTGGCGCCCGGCGAGCTGATGTTGACGATCCGTCCGCCCGGCCGGCGCAACAGCGGCAGGAACGCCTGTGTGACGGCCAGATGGCCGGTCAGGTTGATCTCGAGCTGGCGCCGGAAGTCGTCGAGAGGCAGGTACTCGACGGGACACGGAATCGTGGTGCCGGCGTTGTTGACGAGTCCGACGAGGCCGCCGGCGTCCAGCTCACCGGCGACAAGGTCGCGCGCCGCGGCGATGTCCGTCTCTTCCGTCACATCCAGGCGAACCGGCACGACCAAGGCGCCACCGGCGGCGCGGAGCTCCTCGGCGGCGTTCTCGGTGCGGACGCCGGTGTACACCCGCCAGCCGCGTCGCGCGAGCATGAGGGCGCACGCCCGGCCGATACCCGTCGAAGCCCCCGTCACCACCGCGGCACGCCCGTTTCCGTTCACGTCCGTCATGTGGCTGGGACGAGTCGGCCGCGCGCATCGTGACGACCATCGTCGCGGTGCGTCACGGCACCTTGTCGGAGACGAGTTGGATGATGTCAGCCAACAGGCTGCCGGTTTCGTGGTGTGCGACGCGCAGCGGGGTCCCGGCCATGATCGCGGTCAGTGACCGGGTGAGGCTGGCACCGCCGATGGTGGTCAGGACGTCGTCGTCGCGGACGTCCGGGGTGAGCAGTACGACGCGAGGCTGGATCCTCATCGGACACGTTTCACGGGCAGGATGGCCACGGCTCCGGTGAGGGCGCAGATGCCGGCGACCGCGTACAGCACGCCGTAGCTGCCGCTGCCGAGCGCCAGGATGGCGGGTGCGATCGCCGGCGCGATGGCGAAGGGCAGCGCACCGGCGATGTTGAAGACGCCGAGGTCCTTGGCGGCGTTGCGCTTGTCCGGCAGCACGTCGGCGACGAGCGCGAGGTCGACGGCCGTGTACATGCCGAAGGCGAGACCGCCGATGGCCATGCCGACGAGGAAACCATTGAAGTCGCTGGCGATGGCGATCAGGAACAGCGCCAGGCCGTACACGATCGACGCCGCGCAGACGAAGACCTTCCGTCGGCCCGACCGGTCGGAGAGCCTGCCGCCGATGAGGGAGGCGACCACGACGGCCGCGGACTGGGCGAGCGTGCCGAGGAAGATCTGTTGCGGCACATCGGCTTCGGCGCTGCCGATCTCGTCCAGCAGGTAGTACGCCTGGTAGGTGACGAGGAAGGCGTAGGCCATGAGGAGCATGAAGCGGCTGGCGAAGGCCCAGGCGAAGTCGGGGTGCTTGCGTGGGTTGACGTAGAACGTGCTGGCGATCTCCCCCAGCGACCACGTGGGCTTGTCCGCCTTGGCAAGCCGGCGGTCTTTCAGCGTGACCGCGAACAGTAGGATGAAGAACCCGCCGATCGCGCACGGGAGCAGGAACATGGCGAGCTGGTCGCCGGTGAACAGCTGCACCAGGAAGGTGGCGCTCACCGACGCGATCGGCAGACAGACCCCTAGGACACCCGCGACCAGGCCGCGTTGAGCGACCGGGACCTGGTCCGGCAGCACCGCCACCTGGGCGGCGAGCAGTGCGTTGAAGAGTAGCTGGGCGATGCACCATCCGATGAGGACGACCGGGACGGTGGGTGCCAACGCCACGATGAGGACGCCGAGGGAACCGCCCAGCAGGCCGATGACCATCCACGGCCGCCGCATTCCCAACGGCGACGCGGTGCGGTCGCTCAGCTTGCCGAAGAACGGGTTGGCGAACATCGCCAGCAGGGAGCCGACCCCGGTGACCAGCGCCAGGCTGCTCGGCGCCCGTTCGATCCCCACCAGCGAGTTGACCTTCAACGGCAGGGAGACCAGGAGGGGCGCGAGGAACACCAGGGACGTGCTCATGTACGCCGACGCGTACAGCGCGATGAAGCCCCACCCGACCCGGCGTACCGCGGGTGGTTCAGGCACGGATGGGTCCGGCATGGCGGTCTCCCAGCGGTGGAACGCGCCCAGCGACCGACGCTTGCGGACTCCTGCGAAAGCCCTGGCCGACCCGGTGCGGGTCGACCCGAAGAGGCAGGCTCATGAACGGTCTAGTCTGGGGCCGAGGGTAGCCGAGGAACGAGGGGGCCGGGACACCCGGCACACCACATGGCGCGCTCGCAACAGGAGACGGTGATGCCAGCTCCCCTGCTCGAGACGAAGCTCTATGTCCCGAGGCCTCGACGCGGTCTGGTGGTACGTCCGCGACTGATCGAGCGCCTGGACCGCGGGGCCGCGGCGACCTTGATGCTCGTGTCCGCGCCGGCCGGCTTCGGCAAGA
>DASSCW010000211.1:0-6526 GCA_035697465.1 Candidatus Limnocylindria bacterium
TCACTCGCTGGGAGGAGGAGCGGGTCGCCGAGCGGCTGTGGCAAAAGGACGGCAGCCTGTGGGCCGCCTCCGGTCACGCGGCCGACGAGATGGCTGCCTGGCTCGGCTGGCTCGACCTGCCGGACGCGATGCGGGGCCGTATCAACGAGCTCGAGCATCTCGCGCGTGACGTGCGCGGCGACGGCTACACCCGGGCGACGGTGCTCGGCATGGGCGGGTCCAGCCTTGCGCCCGAGCTCTTCAGCCGCATGGTGGCTGGCGCTGGGCCGATGGAGCTGCGGATCCTCGACTCGACTCACCCTGATGCAGTGCGTGCCTTCCGCGACTGGGCGCAGTCGGCGCGGACGCTGTTCTGCGTCAGCAGCAAGTCCGGCTCGACGACCGAGCCGAACGCGTTCCACGCCGCCATGTCGGCGTTCGCGCCGGCACTCGACTTCCTGGCCATCACCGACCCCGGCAGCGCGCTGGCCGAGGTGGCCCGTGCGCAGGAGTTCCGCGGCATCATCGAAGGCCCGCCGGACGTGGGTGGGCGCTACTCGGCACTCTCCGTCTTCGGTCTCGTGCCGGCGGCGCTGGCCGGGGTCGACCTCAACCTGCTGCTCGACCGCGCGGCCACGATGGCAGAAGCGTGTCGGCGTCCCGCGCAGTCCAATCCGGGACTGCGACTGGGAGCGGCCTTCGGTGAGGCGGCGCTGGCGGGGCGCGACAAGCTGACGATCCTCACCTCGCGCCGCCTGGCGAGCTTTGGCGACTGGGCCGAGCAGCTCATCGCGGAGAGCACTGGCAAGCAGGGCCGCGGCATTGTGCCGATCGTCGGCGAGCCGGTCGCGGAGCCGGAGCGCTACGCGGCCGATCGGGCGTTCGTGGTGATGACCCTTGACGATCCAGCGTCGCCCGACCTCGCCGAGCTGTCCGAGCTGGCGGACCTGACATCGGTGCTGGAGGGCCTGGGCCATCCGGTGGTTCGTATCGCACTCTCGGACATCCACGAGATCGGTGCTGAGTTCCTGCGCTGGGAGGTGGCCACCGCGGCTGCCGGCATCATTCTCGAGATCGACCCCTTCGACCAGCCGAACGTCCAGGAAAGCAAGGACGCCACGCGCGAGCTGCTCGACGCATTTCGTCGCGACGGCTCCTTGCCCCAGCCACCCGCGCAGGTCGAGGACTCCGGCCTGGCGGCCACGGCGGACGCAGCGGTGCTCGGCGGGGAGCCGTCCAGCGTGGCTGGCGCGCTGCGGACGCTGCTGGCATCGGTGCGGACCGGTGACTACACGGCGGTCCTGGCGTACGTGCCGCAGGATGCGGAAACCGAGGCGAGCCTTGGACGCGTTCGGCGCGTCCTGCGCGACGGGTTGGGCGTGGCGACCACGGCCGGTTTCGGGCCACGCTTCCTGCACTCGACCGGACAGCTGCACAAGGGCGGACCGGACAGCGGCGTCTTCCTGCAGCTCACTGCCGATCCGCAGCGCGACCTGCCGATCCCCGGCTGGTCGGAGAGTTTCGGGACGCTGATCGCGGCGCAGGCATTGGGCGACCTCCGGTCGCTACAGTCGCGACGGCGACGCGTGCTGCGCCTGCACGGCAAGGACACGGACACGTTGCTGACGCGCGTTGAGACGATGGTCGCCGACGCGGTTGGTGCAGCTGCCATCGGCGCTTGATCAGACACAACCAGGGCGAACGGAGGCCAGGATGCAGGTCGGAATCGCGGGGCTGGGGCGCATGGGCGCCGGCATGGCGCGCCGCCTGGCGCGATCGGGCCATGAGGTGGTTGCCTGGAACCGAACCGAGCAGGTCGCCATGGATCTCGCCGCCGAGCCTGAGAACAACGGCAACGTCACCGTCGCCGAGCCAATCACGTCGATTGCCGACCGTCTGACCGGAACCCGCCACGTGATCATCAGCGTCCCCGCCGGAGAGGCGACCGACGACCTGATCCACCAGCTGGCTGACGTCCTCTCGCCCGGCGATGTGATCGTGGACGCCGGCAACTCGAACTTCCACGATTCGCAGCGGCGCGCCGCTGAGCTCGAGGCGCGCGGGCTGGAGTGGCTCGACATGGGCGTTTCGGGCGGCGTGTGGGGGCTGAAGGTCGGCTTCTGCGCGATGCTCGGCGGCAAGCGTGAGGTCTTCGATCGATTCGAGCCGATTGTGCGCGACCTGGCGCCGGCAGGCGGCTATCTCTACTGCGGCCCCGCCGGCGCCGGGCACTACGTGAAAATGGTCCACAACGGCGTTGAGTACGGAATCATGCAGGCCTACGGCGAGGGATTCGACATCCTGCACGCTTCCGACTACGACCTCGACCTGACCGCTATCGCCCGCATGTGGCAGCAGGGATCGGTCATTCGCTCGTGGCTGCTGGAACTGGCCGGCGACGCGTTCGCCCGGGAGGGCAACGACCTCGCCGGGCTGAAGGGCTGGGTCGCCGATTCCGGTGAGGGCCGCTGGACGGTGATGGATGCCATCGAGCACGACGTCCCGGCGCCGATCATCACCCTCTCGCTGATCCAGCGCTTCCGAAGCCGTCGCGAGCCCGACTCGTTCAGCGACCGGGTGCTGGCAGCACTGCGCAACGAGTTCGGCGGCCACGCGGTCAAGGCGGCCGGCGAAGACCGATGACCACCACGAGCAGCCGCCCGACCCCGAACCTGGCCGGCGATGGCGGCCCGCGATCGATCGCCAATCCGTTGCGCGAGGGGCTGCGCCTGGGCCGCATGCCAGAGCCGTGCACCATGGTCATCTGTGGCGCCACCGGCGACCTGACCGAACGGAAGCTGGCGCCCGCCCTCTACAACCTGCTGCTCGGCGGGTTCCTCCCGCCCGAGTTCTCCGTCGTCGGCTTCGCGCGGCGCGAGATGACCGACGAGCAGTTCCGCGCCCACCTTCGCGACGGCGTGGACGAATACAGCCGCAATCGGCCCATCAAGGAGTCGATCTGGGAATCCTTCGCGCAGGGGATCTTCTACCAGCGGGGAAACTTCGACGACCTGGATGCCTGGCGCGAGCTGTCGACGGTCCTTGACCGGATCGACCGCGACCGCGGCACCGCGGGCAATCGGCTCTTCTACCTGGCGGTCCCGCCGACGCTCTACCCGGACATCGTGCGACAGCTGGAGGCTGCCGGCCTGTCCGCCAGCGGTTCGGCCCGCCCCGACGGACGGCGTGGCTGGTCGCGGGTGATCGTCGAGAAGCCGTTCGGCTTCGACGTGACGAGCGCGCGGACGCTGAACAAGGAAATCCGCGAGGTCTTCTCTGAGGACCAGATCTTCCGGATCGACCACTACCTGGGCAAGGAAACCGTCCAGAACCTGGCCGTCTTCCGCTTCGGCAACGGGCTGTTCGAGCCGATCTGGAACCGCCGCTACATCGACTCGGTCCAGATCACGGTGGCCGAGACGGTCGGCGTGGAGGGTCGCGGCGAGTTCTACGACCAGACCGGGGCGCTGCGCGACATCGTCCAGAACCACGCGTTGCAGCTGATGGCCATGTTCGCCATGGAGCCACCGGTTGAGTTCCGCGCCTCCGACCTGCGCGACGAGAAGCTGAAGGTCCTGCGTGCCGTGCGCGAGATGTCGGCCGGTGACGTCGCCTTAAACGTCGTGCGCGGCCAGTACGTATCAGGCTGGGTGGAGGGCCAGAAGATCCCGTCGTATCGCGATGAGCCGGAGGTCGCCCCGGACTCGGATGCCGAGACGTTCGTGGCCCTCAAGCTGTCGATCGGCTCGTGGCGCTGGGCAGGCGTCCCGTTCTACCTGCGCACCGGCAAGGCGCTGCCGACCCGGGTGACGGAGGTATCGGTCCAGTTCAAGAGCCCTCCGCTGGCGCTCTTCGAGCGAGCTGGGACGCCGAACATCGAGCCCAACATCCTGGCGATTCGGATCCAGCCGGACGAGGGGATCCTCCTCCGCTTCGGCGCCAAGGTGCCCGGGCCGGGCATGCAGATCCGCAGCGTGAACATGGACTTCCGCTACGGCTCCAGCTTCGCCGTCGACTCGCCGGATGCGTACGAGACGCTCCTGCTGGACGCGATGGTCGGCGACCCGAGCCTCTTCACTCGCGATGACGAGGTGGAGCGTGCCTGGGAGATTCTCGACCCCATCCTCAATACATGGGCGAGCGGCTCCGGCGGTCCGCTGCACTTCTATGGCGCCGGTTCGTGGGGGCCGCCGGCGGCCGATGAGCTGCTGGAGCGCGATAGACGCGCATGGCGTCGGCCATGACGCACAGCCACAACGGTCACGAGGCGTCGCGGGCGGAGATCGAGCTGGCGGTCCATCGCCGGCTCATGCGGTTCGGCGAGGCCGAGTCGCGCGTGGCGCCCGTATGGGCCGAGGCCGACACGACGGTTCGTGCGGTCGAGAGCCACCTCGCCAGCCTGTGGACGATGGCCGGCGACGAGGGGCCGATGGTCACCGAGAAAGGGCTGCCGCACGCACGCGCATCAGTCCTGAACCTGATCGTCACCGTCCCCGATGAGCTGTCGGCCGAGCGGGTGGTGGGCACGATGCTGGGCCTGGGCTTCCGCCACCCCTCGCGCGCGATCGTGCTGGTCGCCGACCACGACGCCCGGGGCCCGAGCCTGGACGCCTCGGTCAGCGCCCACTGCCACGCGCACCAGGGCGACGAGCAGGTCTGCTACGAGGAGGTGGTGCTGACCGTTCGCGGCGAGTCGGCCGCGCATCTCAACGGGATCGTGGCTCCGCTCCTGATCCACGACCTGCCGACCCTGGTGTGGTGGCCCGGCGATCCGCCCTTCGCCAGCCCGGTCTTCGACCAGCTGGTGGAGATGGGGGATCGGCTCATCATCGACAGCAGCGACTTCAGCGACCTGATGGTGGGGCTGCGCCGCCTGGCGACCCTGCGGCGCCGCAGCGGCATCGGCGACCTCTCGTGGCAGCGGCTCGGCTGGTGGCATGAGCTGACCGCCCAGTTCTTCGATGCACCACGCTTCCGGCGGTACCTGCCCAACCTGAACCGCGTCATCATCAAGTACGCCCTGCCACCGTCGTCGGGTAGCGAGCCTCCGTCCGCCCCGGACGATCCCGTGCCGGGCGCCGCCAGCCCCATCGCCCAGTCGATGCTTTATGCCTCGTGGATTGCCTCCCGCCTTGATTGGAAGCGCTACGCGACCGTCGAGCCACTGGAGGCGGGACGGCTGGTGCTCACCCTCGAGGGCCGTTACGCGATGGTCGAGCTCCGCATCGAGGGCATCCCCAGCAACAAGGTGCCGGCCGGGGATCTCCTGTCGGTCCGACTCCGGGCGCACGGCGAGACAGGTGCGGCGGAGTTCATCGTCGACCGGGACGGGGACGAGGCAATCGTGGCCTCAAACGCGGACGGCATGACCGCCCAGCTGCGGCGGGTCCGGATGGAGCTGCCGTCGGAGAGCGAGCTGCTGGCCAACTCGCTGATGACGGATCGCCACGACGAGGTCTACGAGGCGGCCGTACGGGCCGCGACCATCTTCCTGTCATCGGCGAGGCCCGCCGAGGAGGCTGGGTGACGCGCGAGTTCGTCGTGCTGCCCAACGCTGACGTCACCGCCGCCGCAGCCGCAGATCGCCTCCTCACCGTCGGACAGGAGGCGATCGATCGCCACGGTGCCTTTCACTTCGCGCTGACCGGCGGCTACACGCCGCGGGCGGTGTGCCCGCTGCTGGTGGTGCCGCCACGTGTCAACCAGCTGGACTGGACGAAGGTCGAGTTCTTCTTCGGTGATGAGCGCGCTGTCCCATCCCGGCATCCCGAGTCGAACTACAACACCGCGCGGCTGGCGCTGCTTGACTACCTTCCAAGGGTGCAACCGGGGCAGGTCCACCGCATGCTCGGCGAGGCGACCGACCTTGATGCGGCTGCCCGTGCCTACGAGGCGATCATCCGCCGCACCCTGGACGACGACACGGAGCCACCGCGGTTCGACCTCATCTGGCTTGGCATGGGAGCCGATGGCCACACGGCCTCACTCTTTCCCGGCACGGAGGCGCTCGCGGAGACGGAGCGCCTGGCGGTCGCCAACTGGGTGCCATCCATGGACGCGTGGCGACTCACGCTCACCTTCCCGATCCTCAACGCCGCGCGCGAGGTGAACTTCGTGGTCGTCGGTTCGGACAAGGCAGCTGCCGTCGCTTCCGTCCGGTCGGGCTCGGAGGTTCCGTCGGCGCGGATCGATGCCGAGCGCACCACCTGGTTCCTTGATCACGCAGCGGCCGGCGAGCCGGAGTAGCGAGATGCCCTGGATCCTGCTCATCGGCGCGGTGCTGGCAGGTGCCGGCGCGTACCTCCTCGGCTGGCCGGCGTGGACCAGCTACCGGCAGCGGGAGTCGCGCGACCTGAACGCCGAGCGCTACCTCGCCTGGCGCGGCCGCGCCAACGAGCCGATCCAGCGCGGCACGAGCGAGGGGATGACGCTCGCCGAGCGCCGCAACCTCTGGCTGGCGGGTGCGCTGGCCCTGGCGTCCCTGGCCTGCCTGGTCGGATTCTTCGCGGTCAGCTGAGCCGATGCTCGTCGAGCTGCTCTACTGGGA
>DASSCW010000212.1:0-3693 GCA_035697465.1 Candidatus Limnocylindria bacterium
AGGTCCATGCCCACCCAGGCCACACGGCCCGCGCCGCGGCTGATGGCCGCGAACAGGGCGCCGGTGTCATCCCCAACCAGCTCGACGGCGCCGGCCCGCAGCGCGCCGTAGGAGATGGTCGCCGTAGACGTCTCGGTTGGCGGGTCTGCACCAATCCAGTTGAAGAGCGTCGATATCGACGCATCGTCGACGGCCGCGATGGCTTCGACCGGCAGCAGGTCGAGGAAGGCTGAGGTGCGCGACTGCCAGTCCGGGCCGCCAAGGACGACGAGCTGGCCGCCGGCGGCAACCCAGCGCTCGAGGGTGCGGCGCTGCGCCTCGGTCACGCCGCTCGAGTCGGCGGCCCAGATGATCGCCTCCAGCCCGCGCATCGGCTCCGGACGGTCGGGGATGTCCGCCGCCGACATCGGGATCGGCTCGGGAAGCCCCGTCGCTCGCGCGATGAGCTGCGGCCGAAGGTTGCCGCCACCGTCGCCGACGATGGCGACGTGGCCTGTCGTGCGCTCCAGCACGCGCACCTCCGCGTCCGTTGTGGCCAGCTGGTTCCCGTTCCGGTCCTCGAAGCGGACGGTCACGGTGCGTGCGAAGTTCGGCGGCCGCACGTAGAGGCTGACCTGCTTCCGCGCACCGGCGGGAAGGTCGATGGGGCGGCGGACGGTGCCGTCCTCGCTGTCGATGGCGACGAAGCCGTCGGTCGGCTCGCCGTCGTTGGCCAGGCTGATCGTGATCGCGGCCCAGCCGCCCGCCTCGAACCGGCCGCCGACCAGGGCGCGGGCCTCCAGCGTCACGGGCCCGGCACCCGCCACCGAGGCCGGCATCGCCAGCAGCAGCGCAGCAAGCAGCACCCCAAAGGTGGCGCGCGCGGCGGCAGGTCGGTGCGTCATGTCTCTCGTCTGGCGGGCTCGGCTGGCCTACGGTAGACGCACGCTCCCCCCGCCTGGTTGCAGTGGCGGCAGTCTAGGGCCGCCAATCGGGCCGATGCTATAGTCGCGCGGCCCACCCCACCCGTTGAGGATCCGCTGCCGATGGAACCGACGGGAGGCCGCCTCCCCGACCTGGACGTCCACCTCGAGCGCCAGATGCGCTCCCAGGAGCGGCAGCTCGCCGTGGTGCGCGCCACGATCGCGGGGGCTGCGCTGGTGGCCGTGGTGCTCCTCCGGGAACAGCTCGCCTCGTTCCCATGGCTCGCCGGGCTCGCGATCGCCGTGCTGGTCTATACCGGCGGGATCCTCCTGCTGGTCGGGCGTTTCCCGGCTCGCGAGGTGGGGATCGTGGCGACCTTGCTGGACATGGTGGTCGTCACCCTGGCGATCTACCTGGAGCCGGGGGCGCTGGACGGCTTCCTCTTCTACCTGCCGGTGATGCTTGGCGTGGCGCTGCGCTATGGGCTGGCCGCATCGATCTGGGCGTCGCTCGTCATCGGCTTCATGTACGCGTCCGTCGTCGTGCTCGCCTCCGGCCCGGACTCAGCGGCGCGCGAGCTTCTGCCCATCCGCATCCTGTATGTCGTGGGGCTTGGCCTGGCGGCTGGCCTCTTCGCGCGGGTCGCCATCGGGCGAGCAACGGAGAATGCCCGGCTCCAGCAACGCCTGGCGGACGAGGAACGGGAGCGGATGCGGCGCCGGGAGGCGGAGCTGCTCAGCCAGCTGGCCCGCGAGTTCGGCAACTCGCTCGAGCGCAAGGAAACGACCGGCGCCGTCGTGCGTGCCGCCGCCCCGCTGCTCGGCGACCTGACCTGGCTGCTGCTGGTTGAGCGAGCCGACCCGGTCGATCCGGGGTCGTTGCGGCTGGTGCTGGCCGATGCGGGCGGCAATGACGAGGAGCTCGCCGAACGACTGCGCACGCACCTGGCTGGGCGCCAGCTGCGGATCGGCGAGGGAGTCACGGGCGGCGCGGCGGCGACAGTCACCCCGATCCTGGCCGAACAACCGCTGAACGCCGACGCCGGCGATCCGGACGGCGTCTCGGCGCTGGGCCTCGTCTCGTTGCTGGCGGTGCCGATCGTGTGGCGCGGGACCGTTCGCGGCGTATTGGCGTCCGCCAGCACGGTTGGTCCGCAGCTGGGCGAAGGCGAGGTCCGGCTGGCGTTGGCGATCGCCGAGCGCGCCGCTCCGGCGCTGGACAACGCCGCCCTGTGGGCCGATCTGCAGGAGCAGGTGCGCCGCGAGCAGCGGGCCCAGCGCATCAAGGATGACTTCCTGTCCATCGTCAGCCACGAGCTGCGGACGCCGCTGACCAGCATCCAGGGCTATGCGCAGCTGCTCGAGGCGCGGATGCGCGACTCATCGGGCGAGAAGGAGCTGTCGCAGATGCGCGTCATCCGCTCGCAGGTGATGCGCATGCGACGGCTGGTCGACGACCTGCTCGACGTGAGCCGCATCGACCGACGCGGCGGCGTCAGCATCGAGCCGGAGTCGCTCGACCTGGCCGAGGAGATCCGCGAGGCTGCGGCGCGGACCACTCGCGAGCATCCACAGCGCTCGGTAACGGTCGAGGCGCCCGAGTCGCTGCCGATCGTCGCCGATCGGGATCGGGTCGGGCAGGTCCTGACCAACCTGCTCGACAACGCGATCAAATACTCGCCCGAGGGTGGACCCGTGACCGTGCGCGCCAGCGCGGCCGGCGATGCGGTGGAGGTCTGCGTGCTCGACACCGGTGTCGGCATCAGCCCCGACCAGGCTGAATCCGTCTTCGACCGCTTCTTCCAGGTCGACGAGGACGCGGGACGCCGGTTCGGCGGCCTGGGGCTGGGCCTCTACATCACGCGCGCGATCGTCCATTCGCACGGGGGCGACATCAGCGCGGGACCGAATGCCGGGGCCGGCAAGGGCACCGAGATCCGGTTCACGCTGCCGCGCAAGGCACGGGTCCCGGACGCGTTCCGATCCGTCACAGACGCTCCGCCCTCGTTCGTCACCCGGCGCGGCTAGACTCGGCCGATGCCCCTGGTTCGTCCCTTCCGGGCGATCGCCTACGCGCCCGAACGCTTCGCGCAGCCAACGATCGCCGAACGCATTCACCTGCCCGATGAGCCCGATCTCGCGCCCGGGGACGGGCGACGCGTCACCGACCTCACCGACCTGGCGTGCCCGCCATATGACGTCATCGGCGCCGATGTGCAGGCGGAGCTGCTGGCGCGGCACGAGCGCAATGCGATCCGCCTGGAGCTGCCAGCGGAGTCGGACCCGTACGCCTCCGCCGCCGCCACGCTCCACGGCTGGCTCGCCGATGGCACCCTGGCGCGACGGCCCTTGCCATCGGTCTATTTCTACGCGCACGGCTCGTCAGCGATGCCGGGCGATCCGACCGTGCAGGGCGTGCTGGCACGCGTGCTCCTGGCGCCTTTCGGGGCCGATGTGCGGGCGCACGAGCACACCATGCCCGGCCCGAAGGCGGACCGCCTGGCACATCTGCGTGCGAGCCGCACCCAGGTGTCGCCGATCCTGGCGGTCTACTTCGATCGAAGCGAGCGCTATCGCCACGTGATGAGCCGGGCATGGACCGATGAATGGCGCGCACAGGACGCCGATGGCCTACTCCACACCGTCGCGGAGGTGGAGCCGGACGACCGCCTGCTCGGCTACCTCTCGCGACAGCGCCTCTACATCGCCGATGGGCACCACCGCTACGAGACCGCGCTGGCCTACCAGGCCGAGATGCGCGCGACGCCCGCCGCCGCCGATACCCCTCCGG
>DASSCW010000213.1:0-4392 GCA_035697465.1 Candidatus Limnocylindria bacterium
ATCGCGCCGTGCTCCTCCAGCTGCGCGACCACCTGGGCCACGGTCGACTGCTTCTGGCCGATGGCCACGTAGATGCAGATCAGGTCCTGGCCCTTCTGGTTGATGATCGTGTCGACCGCGATGGCCGTCTTCCCGGTCTGCCGGTCCCCGATGATCAGCTCGCGCTGCCCGCGGCCGATCGGGATCATGGCGTCGATCGCCTTGATGCCGGTCTGCACGGGAGTGTCCACCGGCTTGCGCACGATGACGCCGGGGGCGATGCGCTCCACCGGGCGGGTCCTGGTGGTCTCGATCGGGCCCTTGCCGTCCAGCGGCTCGCCCAGCGGGTTGACCACTCGGCCGATGAGCGCGTCGCCCACTGGCACCTCGACCACGCGACCGGTGGTCTTGACCTGGTCGCCTTCCTTGAGGTTCGTGTAGTCGCCCAGGATCAGGGCGCCGACCGTCTCCTCCTCCAGGTTGAAGGCCATGCCCATGACGCCGCCCGGAAACTCGAGCAGCTCGGACGCCAGCGCGCCGGAGAGCCCGTAGATCTGGGCGATGCCATCGCCGACCTCCACGATGGTGCCGACGCCGGAGACATCGGCTCCTTCGTCGAAGCCCTTGATCTCGCTTCTGATGATCGACGTGATCTCGTCGGATCGAATCGCCATGCCGTTCCTTTCAGACCGCGGTCAGCCGGGCGCGGAGCCGCTCCAAGCGGTTGCGCACGCTCGCGTCGTAGAGCCTGTCGCCGATGCGCACGGCAATCCCGCCGATGAGCGATTCGTCGACCACCTCGTTCATTTCCACCTCGTCGCCGGTGAGCTGCGCCAGCCGCTCCGAGACCGCCGTCCGCTGCTCCGGCTCGAGCCGCATGGCGGTCCGCACCTCGGCCAGGACGATGCCGCGCTGCGAGCGAAGCAGCTCGCCGAAGTGGGCGATCATGCGTTCGACGGCACGCGGACGGCCGCGCCGGACCATGAGCAGCACCAGGCTCAGAGCATCGGCGCCGATCGTGTCGCCGGCGACCTTGTGCAGGAGCTCGTCCTTTGCCGCGTACGGCACCACCGGGTGCTCGATCATGCGGCGCAGCTCGGCGTGGGCCAGCAGGTCTCGAACCGCCTCCAGGTCGCGCTCCCAGGCGTCGAGCGTGCCCTCGGCACGTCCGATCTGGAAGGCGGCCTCGGCGTAGCGCCGTGCCGCGGTCTCGCGACGCGGCATCCTAGTTCTTCACCTCTGCCAGGAAGTCCTCGACCAGCTTTCGCTGGGTTGGGCTGTCCATCTCCTTCCGAACCAGCCGGCTGGCGGCCTCAAGGGCAAGGTCGGCAACCGTGGCGCGCAGCTCGGCCATGGCGCGGTCCTTCTCGGCCGTGATCTCCTCCGTCGCGCGGGCAGTCACCTTCTCGGCCTGGGCCTTCGCCTCGGCCAGGATCTCGGCCTTGGAGTCGTCAGCGATCTTGGTGGCGCGGGCGATCATCGCCTGGGCCTCCTTGCGCGCCTCGTCCAGCGCCGCTTCGCGCTCGGCCTGTGCCAGCTCGCGGTCGCGGGCGGCCGCCTCCGCGTCCTCCAGGCCCTTCTTGATGCGCGACTCGCGCTCATCGAGCAGCTTCAGCACCGGCTTGAACAGGAATCGGTTCAGCAGGTACAGGAGCAGCAGGAAGTTGATGACCTGAAAGAGCAGCTTCGGGACGTCGACCCCGAAGGCGTCGAAGAATGCCACGGCGGCTTCCTAGCCCGCGAAGATGAGGATGAGCGAGACGACCAGGCAGTAGATGCCGATGGCCTCGGTCAGCGCCAGGCCGAGGATGTACGGCACGAAGATCGCGCCCGATGCCTCCGGGTTGCGGCCGAGGGCCTCCATCGCCTTGCTGAAGCCGATGCCGAGGCCGATGCCGGGGCCGATGGCTCCGATCATGGCCAGGCCGGCTGCGAGATTTGATTCCACTTGTCCAGATCCTCCTGTCTTGCGCCTGCACAAATCGGCAGGCATTCGAACACTGTCGCCTAAGAAGAGGCGGGAACCGATGTCGCGGTGTCGGGATGCGCTGAATGATCCGTGGTCTCGTGCTCCTCGTCGTGACCACCTTCGTGCTCGGCGATGGCCATGGTGATGTAGGTCATCGCCAGCAAGGCGAAGACGAGCGCCTGCACGGCTCCGAAGAGGAGCTCCAGGCCCAGGAATACCGCCGGAACGAAGAACGCGAGCGGCAGGACGAAGACGGCGGCGGTGGTGAGCGCCAGCATCGTGGCCAGCAGCACCTCGCCGGCGAAGACGTTGCCGAAGAGTCGCATTGACAGGCTGACGAGGCGGCTCAGCTCGCTGATGAGGTGGATCGGGAACATCAACGGGGCCATGTAGCGCGGCTCGCCGACCAGCTCCTTGATGTAGCCGCCAGGCCCGTGCAAGCGGACGCCCCACCACACGAAGACCACGAAGGCCACGATCGCCAGGCCGAGCGTGAAGTTCAGGTCAGCTCCGGCGGCTCGCACGAACGGGACGAGAAGCTCCTCACCGTGCTCCCCCTCGTGAAGGAGACCGATGGTGCCCACGCCCGGCAGCAGGCCGATCCAGTTCGCCACCAGGATCATCAGGAAGAGGCCGATGACCAGCGCCACATAGCCCCGCCAACGGCTGGTGGACGCGGAGACGATGTTCGCCATCCACTCGATCGGGAACTCGATCAGGCTCTGGATCCGGCTCGGCACCAGGGACGGGTGCCGAACGAAGACCCAGGCGGCCAGCAGCAGGATCGCCGACGCCAGCAGCGCACCCACCATGCTGTTGGTGAAATGCAGCGGGCCGATCGAGAAGAGCTCCTCCGCCGAGATGGCGACGTGGAGCAGGCTTTCTTCGGCTGGTTCCTCGGGCATCTACTTCCTCATTGCGTCCCGGGCGACATCCCAGATCGTGTACATCGCCGCCCCGATGCCGAGCACCATGCCGATCAACGTGAAGATCGGGCTGGTGCCCAGCCAGGCGTCGAGCAGCAGTCCGCCACCCAGGCCAAGAATCACCGATATTCCCAGTCGCACCCCAAGGTCGAAGGCAATCCCGATGCTGCGTGACGACCTCGCGTCACGGCCCGGCGCGTCGTCACCGACGCCGCGGTCAGGCCTCATCACCGGGACGGCCATCGGTGTAGCCCCTTCGCGCACCAGCGCGAATCAGGAGCCAGATACCAATGGCCGCGATCAGGGTTCCAGCCGCCACACCGGATAGCACAAGCAGTGGCGAAGTGCCCAGCAGCCCGTCCAGGACGAGCCCGGCAACCGCGCCTCCCACCATGGGCACGACCATGATGAGCGTCACGAGGCCCATGATCTTGACCAGCCCCGTGGGCGTCAGCTGTGCCATGTTCGGTTCGACTCACAGCGGTCGGACGCCGCGAGTATAGCCTCGCCGCCGTTCGGTGGCCAACGGGTCCCTTCGGGACGTGCGGTTTGCGAATGGAGGAAGCGTAAAGCGGGTCCTGATGCCCATATCCGGCGTCCGCTGGCCCCTGCTTGAGCGTGGAATGGGAGGCGTGGCAGCTCCACGCTTTCTCCCGAATCACGTAGCGCTACGGGGATTCGCATCCCGCAAGTCGTGGCGTTAGCCCGCTTGACAACGCCCGGCACACACGGGTAGCCTTATTCAACCAAACGGTTGAGAACGGGACTACCGAGTGCAGATGGACACAGCCACGACGTTTGCGGCGCTGGGCGATCCAGTCCGCAGCGCAATCGTCGAACGCCTCGCCGACCGCGATGCGACCGTGAGCGAGCTGGCGGCCTTGTTCCCGATCTCGCTCCAGGCCGTCTCGAAGCACATCAAGGTCCTGGAAGCCGCGGGGGTCGTTTCGAGGCGGAGGGAGCGGCAGACGCGCCCCGTCCATCTCGAGGTGGGACCTATTGCCCGATCGGCCGATTGGCTGGAGGCGCATCGGCGCCGACTCGAAGCGAAATACAGCCGGCTCGACGAGCTGTTGAAGAGCAGGAAGGAAACACCATGAGCAACGTCCGCACAGTCACTGCCACGGCCGGCGAGCAGACGATCTCCTTTTCGCGTGAGTTCGAAGCTCCCGCCGCGCATGTCTTCGAGGCGCACATCGATCCGGCGCTGGTCGCCCGCTGGATCGGACCGCGCGGAACGAACCTGACCTTCCGCGACTGGGACGCGCGCACCGGCGGATCGTGGAGCTATGTCGTCGCCGGCCTCGGTGGCGAATGGGCCTTCCATGGATCGTTCCACGAGGTAACGGCGCCGAGCCGGCTCGTCCAGACCTTCGAATTCGACAACGAGCCCGGCCACCCGTCGCTCGAGGTCTTCCAGTTCGTGGATCTGGCCGGAGGGCGCAGCCGCATCGATGGCCTGTCGGTGTTCCTCTCGGTCGAGGATCGCGACGCGGTGGTCGATGACCTCGACAAGGG
>DASSCW010000214.1:0-2485 GCA_035697465.1 Candidatus Limnocylindria bacterium
CGGACGGCCGCCTCGAATGGGTCCGATTCCACGCGCGCGCCGAGCCGCTCGCCCATGCTGCGCTGCGACGGATGGCGGGCGACCAGCGTGATGTCGGACTCCGGCGCGGTCATCCGCAGTGCGGCCACGGTGCACAGGCCCAGCGCTCCTCCGCCGATGACCAGCACCGGCTCGTCCTCACCCCGTTGCAACGGATCCGCGAGGACGGCGTGCAGGGCCACGCTGAAGGGCTCGACCATCACGGCAGCCTCATCGCTCAGCTCCGCTGGCACTGGGTGGAGCTGCGAGCGGTGGGCGACCATCTCCTCGGACCAGCTGCCGGGGAAGTCTCGCGAGTAGCCGATCATCGGCGCCGGCGCGAATGGTCCCTCGGCGGTGCGCAGGCAGAGGCCAGGCTTCCCGACCGCACAGAAGACGCACATCTCGATCCTCCGCGGCACGCAGCCGAGGAGCGGGTCGAGAACGATCCGATCGCCAGCTCGCAAGTCAGCGGCCTGCGGCCCAACCTCGACCACGGATGCCACGACCTCGTGCCCAAGCGTCGCCGGAAACGAAGCGAACGGCGACAGCACCGCGCTCCCCCTCCCCGTCAGCAGGGCCATATCCGAGCCACACAGGCCGGACAGGATCGGGCGCAGGCGTACCCAGTCAGGCCCGGGCAGCTCGAGCGCTGGGTATCGGTCCAGGCCCAGCCATGGCATCCAGCCGCCGGTCAGGCGGGGCAGGCGCGGCCCGAGCACACGCAGCGCGTGATAGTTCAGGGCCGAGGCGGCGAAACGTTGGCGAACGCCGCGTACCATGCGCTCGGGCACGGGCGCGGGTCAGTCCATCGGCACCCGGCGCACGATGTCCGGACCGACCCGCTCCAGGATCTCGTCCAGGCTGTGGCCGGTGATGGTAAGGCCGTGGTTCTTAAGGCCAATGACGGCGCGTGACGGGTCCGGGCTCTGCCGGACGAGCTCCGCGACCTCCAAAGCCAGCTCCTCGGTGCCACACGGGTAGACGACCTCGGTCGACACGGCGCCGGCCATCCAGCCATGGACGTGCAGGATGCCGCCGACCTCGGGATGCTCGCGGTAGATGGTCAGGTGCTCGATGGCATCGACCGATACGCGGCGGGGTCGCACCTTGGGCGGAACGCTCAACCGGACCACGCCGGTCGAGGGGTCGTAGCCGGTGACCAGCAGAATCTCGGTGCCGACGTCATTGAGGTGGCTCTTGTCCACCCCACTCGCGCTCATCCAGAACCGATCGTCGTCGTGCCGCGCGCTGGCGTTGCCATACGAGAGACCGCCGATGCCGAACAATCGCATGACGTGCCGCAGGTCCTCCGGCGACAGCAGCTCGTCAATGGGCCACGGTGCGGGCAACAGGTTGAGCTCGCCCATCCGCCTACCCGCTCGGCTGATGGCAGCCGTGTGCTCATCACCGTCCCACAGGTCGCGCGGCAGGTCAGGCACGAACTCGTTCTCGATCACCAGCCGCGACTCGGCCAGCGGGACCAGCCGCTCGACCACCGCGTCAAAGAAGGCGCCGTCGTGACCGTCATGGTCGAAGCGATGGAAGCCCTGCTCCATGGTGATGAAGTGCGCCTCCGTCCCAGATGCATCGCGGACCATCGGGATGAACACGTTCGAGAGCGAGCGCACCAGGAGCGAGTAGCCCGCCTGCAGCATGTCGTCCGGCCGCTCGTCCAGCTCCGCCAGGCCGACCACGAAGATGTCCTTGGATCGCCGGCGGAAGCTGCGTGGCGCATCGGCCGGGATGGCGTTGAGGATGACCCGCACATCAGGGTCGAGCGTCACCGCGTCACGTCCATGGGGCCTGTAGACGGGGTGCCCGCGAGCCTCCAGGCGCTGCGTGACGCCGTCCAGGAACCAAGCCACCATGCCGGTCGTGGCGTCTCCGACGACCGCCACGCCGGAGGGTTCGCTGCGCGGCGAGCTGCCGACGACGGCCAGCGGGGCGTCGTGGTGATGGGTGATCGGCTCGATCGGCTCCCTCATGGCGCGGCGTCGCCAGCACGTGGAGTGCCGGCCGCCTTCTCGGCGTCGTCGGGCGTGGCGCCGGCTTCGCCTCCCGGCTCCACGATGAGCTCGAGCCCATCGACTCCCACGACCTTCACGGGGCTGCCCGGAGCAATTTCCGGACCCGAGCTGCGCGCCGACCAGGCCTCACCACCGGCATAGGCGATCCCCTTCGGCGCGATCAGCGTCTGCGCCACACCGCCGGCGCCCACGAGCGCGAGGATCGGCCGCGGCAGCGCGGACTGCCGCCGCATGGCCATGAGCGCCCTCACGATCCCGAATACGTAGGCCAGCGACAGGACGACGACCGCGGCCAGCAGCCACGGGCTGATCGACACTCGAATGGCGTCCTCCTCCGGGTTTACGCCGGTCCAGAGCGCGAATGCGCCAAGGATCATGCACGCCACGCCCCCCACGGTGAGCAGGCCGAACGAGGTGACCGTCAGCTCCAGGGCGAA
>DASSCW010000215.1:0-25345 GCA_035697465.1 Candidatus Limnocylindria bacterium
GCCGCCAGCTCGTCCGCATCCCGGGGCAGGCGAAGCAGGTGCGCCGTCGCGTTGCCAAAGCCGGCCGGCAGGTAGCCGACCGTCACGTCACGGCCGGCGACCACGTTGTAGGCGACGCCCAGAGAACCGTCGCCTCCCGCCGCCACGACCGTGCGGTAGTCACCAATCCGTTCGCGCATCCAGGCCGACAGCTCGGCGGGGTCGCGGCTGGCGGTGACGTGCAGGTCCGCGTCAAGCGCGCTGCGGACGAGCGCGACCGCGCGGCGCACCCGTGGCGATGTGGCAGAACCTGCGCCCTCGTTCAGGAAGATGGCGGAAGGTCCAGGCGGTCGAGCCGCGGCGGCGGACGCCATCGGGTCTGCTATGGAAGTGCTGCCAGCGCCTCGGCGGCGTGGTCTTCCTGGGTGGCGGCCAGGAAGAAGAGCGTGTCGCCGGTCGCATACAGGTACACGACCTGGTCGCCCTGCTCCGGATCCGTGGCGCGATCGACTCGCTTGCCGCCGACATCGGCCGCCTCCCACGCCAGGGGTTGCTCGCGGGCGGAGTCGGTCGCCTCCTTGAAGACGCTCAGCAGGCGGTCCGTGCCCGCGCCCTCGGCGCGGAAGACGAACACCGCCACGCCGTCGCCGGTGTCCGGCGAGAGGCCATAGCCGGCCGCGACGGCGACCTCATCGGTCGAGACGCCAAGGCCCTCCAGGAAGTCCTGCGTCTCTTCCGTGGCGCCGCCTGAGTTCACGAACTCGCTGCCCTGCATCGAGAACTTCTGCAGCGTGATTCCGGCGATCGCGTCCGGGATCAGCGCCTCCAGGTCCTGCGCGGTGCCTGGAGACACGCCGGCTGACGGATCTGTGCTGGCAGCCGTCGACGGCGACGGGGTCGGCGACGGCGACGATCCTGAGCCGCCACACGCTGCGATCAGGACGGCCAGGAAGAGCGCCGAAACGGCGGCGAGGGTCCGATTCAGATGCATTGAGACCTCTGCTGGGGTTCGGGCGGGCGGGGCGGGACACGAGTCAGCCAGGCAGCGCGGCCGAGGCAGCAGGATACCCGAGGGTGGCTGCGCCGACGAACTCGCGCACCTGCGGGCGCCGCAGAAGCGTTACTTCAGGTAGGCGCTCGTGGACCGCTTGAGGAAGCGTCCGCCTCCACGTTCCCCCAGCCATTCGTCGCCGTCGACCACGATCCGGCCGCGGCTGAGCACCACGTCAGCCCCACCGGTCACGTCCCAGCCCTCGTAGCAGCTGTAGTCGACATCCATGTGATGCGTCTGGGCACTGATGGTGTGGGTGCGTGCCGGGTCGTAGACGACGATGTCGGCGTCGAGCCCGACCTGGACGGCGCCCTTCTGTGGCAGCCCGAACAGTCGCGCGGGAGCGGCCGAGATGACCTCCACCCATCGGTTCGGCGTCAGCCGGCCCGTGACCACGCCCCCGTGGTGCAGGAGATCGACCCGGTTCTCGACGCCTGGCAGGCCGTTCGGCACCTTGCGGAAGTCGCCTCGTCCCATCTCTTTCTGCCCATGGAAATCGAAGGGGCAGTGGTCGGTGGAGACGACCTGCAGGTCATCTTTCAGCAGCCCGAGCCACAGGTCCTCCTGGTGGTCGGCCGGACGCAGCGGCGGCGAGCACACGAACTTGCTCCCCTCGAAGCCATTGCCCATGTCCTCCAGCGAGAGGAAGAGGTACTGCGGGCAGGTCTCGGCGAAGGCGGGCAGTCCCTCGTCACGGGCACGACGCACCTCGTTCAGGGCGTCGCGGGCGGAGAGGTGGACGATGTAGACCGGTGCTCCCGCCACCTCGGCCAGCCGGATCACGCGGTTGGTGGCCTCCCCCTCGAGCACGGGCGATCGGGAGACGCCGTGGTAGTAGGGATCGGTGTTGCCGGCGTCCACGTTCTGGCCGGCAACCACGTCGATGGCCAACCCGTTCTCGGCGTGCATCATGATCAGGCCGCCGTTCTTCGCACTCTGCTGCATGGCGCGGAAGATCGCGCCGTCGTCGCTGAAGAAGACGCCCGGGTAGGCGGTGAACAGCTTGAAGGTGGTCACGCCCTCGTCGACCAGCGTGTCCATCTCGGAGAGGACGTCGTCGCGGACGTCGGACACGATCATGTGGAAGCCGTAATCGATGCAGGCATTGCCACCGGCCTTCTCATGCCAGGCGTCCAGGCCCTGCCGCAGCGACCCGCCGCGCGGCTGCACGGCGAAGTCGATGATCGTGGTGGTGCCGCCGAACGCGGCGGCCCGCGTGCCGGTCTCGAACGTGTCCTTGGCGAAGGTGCCGCCGAACGGCAGCTCCATGTGGGTGTGCACGTCGATCGCGCCCGGGATCAGCCACTTGCCGGTGGCGTCGATGGTTCGGTCCGCCTCAACCGCGAGCTCGGTGCCGATGGTGGCGATGGTCTCGCCGTCGACCAGCACATCCGCCCGGATCGTGGCGTCCGCGTTGACGATCGTGCCGTTCTTGATGAGCGTACGCATGCATCCCTCTGCAGAGGCCGAATGCCGATAGGCCGATGGTAGCCTCCGGCGCCCGCCGAGGTCCATCTGCTGCCGATTGAACCTTTGGGGAGCCACGACCGCCGATAGAGATAGACCGATTTTGGGCCGAGAGGGAGGTGGAAAGCGAAGGGTGGACGCTCGGCGGGAGCAGGTGGAGCGGGCAATGCGCGGCGACCACGAGGCGTTCGCGGGCATCGTCACGGCCTGTGTCGACGAGCTGTACTCGGCCGCGACACTGATCCTGCGCGATCGGTCGGCCAGCGAAGAGGCGGTGCAGGAAGCCCTGGTCCGTGCCTGGCTCGGGTTGCCAAAGCTACGTGACCCGGACCGATTCACGGGTTGGCTTCACAGACTGCTGACGAACGCGTGTTACGACGAGGCGCGCAAGCTGGGTCGGCGGAAAGTGGAGATCGAGCTCCTCCCCGCGCACTCGCCGCTGGCGAGCGACCCATCCGTCCCCATCGTCGCGCGGGACTCCCTTGACCGCGCGTTCCGACGCCTCTCAACCCAGCACCGCGCGGCGCTGATCCTGCGTCACTACCTGGGGCTGTCGATTGCCGAGGTGGCGCAGGCGATGACCACCCCGCTGGGCACGGCGAAGTCTCGCCTGCACCACGCTGAGCGAACGCTGCGTGCGGCCGTCGAGGCCGATGAGCGGTCTGGCGGCCGCGGAAAGGATTGGTCGGCATGACCCGCGAGTTCACCGACCTCCTCGCTGACTGGCTGGCCGACGCGGCACCGGGCGAGGCGCCGGATTGGATCGTCCATCGGATCATCGATCGGACGGCGGCCATTCCGCACCGGCATCGGCTCCGCTTGACCTTCGCCAGCACGCCCTTCATTGCGGCGGGTCTGACGCTGGCTGCGGTGGCTTTGGCCCTCGTCGTCGGCATCGGCTTTGGGAGCCTGCTGAACCGGTCCGGTGGTCCCGACGAGTCGGCGACGCCCTCTCCCACGGCATCGCCATCTCCCGTGCCGCGGCCCACCGACATACCTGTGGACGGCTCGTGTGAACCCGAACGCGACTGCCTGGGCATCCTGGATCCCGGCACATATCGCTCCGACCTGTTCGACCCTCCCGTTGCCTACACCGTGCCCGTGAACGGCTGGCAGAACTGGAGGAATTCGGGCGGCATGGTCGTGCTCCTGCCGCTCGGCGCCCGTGGGGACGAGCTGGTGCTGATGCAGGACGCAACACCGCGAACCGCAGATGGGCGCGTGCCGAGTGGAGTAGGCGACGGAGCGACCGGGTTCATGGCGTGGTTGGCGAGCCGGACCGATCTCGACGTGAGCGAACCGCAGGCAGCATCCATTGGCGGCCTGGGCGGTCAGTCGGTAGAGCTGCGAGTGCGAGACGACGCTCCGAACGGGATCAACGGCTGCCCCGCGCGCCCGTGTGTGGCCATCGCGTACGGGATCGATTCGGCGACCAGGCCCACGTGGACCTGGGACCTGCACGTGTGGCGCGGGGCCGCATCTCGACTGACGGTGCTCGAGAACGGCGATCGGCTGGTGCTGCTCGTGGTGACCGCGTGGTACGGCGATGAGCTCGGCGCGCTGCTGGACCGCAGCCAGCAGATCGTCGACAGCCTCAGGTTCGACTCTTGACACCGGACGCTTCTACGAGGGGTTGACTCGATGACTGGGCACTCATGGGATCACAGAAGTCCTTTGCTGGCATTTTCCATCGCGGCACTCACGGTCCTGGTGTGCGCCTGCGCGACGAGCGCTCCGGCGAGCCAGTCTCGTGCGGCGTCAGGGGCGGCACTGACGGCCGAGGCGACCGCATCGGCCACCGCCGAAGTTGTGTCGAGCGAGATCGTCGGCTACTGGCACCGCGCGCAGACGTGCGAAGAGATGCTCGCCGCCTTCACCGCGGCCGGGCTGGCGGAGTCGCACAGGGGTTGGCTGCAGGGCAACTTCTACGGCGGAGAGGACGGACCCAGCAGCGGCGATCCGTGTGCGGGCGCGGAGGGTCCGCTGGAGCACTCGCATTGGTTCACCCCTGAAGGCGGCTTCGGCTCGCACGATGAGAGCGGCCAGGAGGTCGATGGCGGCGACTACGCGCTCGTCGACGAGGACACCCTCTCGTTCCCTTCGCACTCTGCCGAGTTCGGATACGACGGCGAGATCCTGGTCGTCTTCGAGATCGGCACTGACGACCTCGCCACCTTCACGGTCGAGCTGCCCGAAGACTGTGACGCTAGCTGTCGGGACGCCTATGGGTGGGCACTGTCCGCTTTCTCATCGGGCCCATGGGCGGTCGGGGATGTCCCGTAGCGCGCGGACCTGCGCAGCTCTAGCCGCGGATGTGGCCCGCCTCGCGGCTCGGGGCGCCTGCACACACCGGGCGTCCCTGTTGAGTCCCTTGTTCCGCTGGGCAGTACCGCAGAGGGAGGCATCCCGAGCATGTATCACCTGAATTCTCGGAAGACGGTGTCAACCGGCGCGTCGATCATGGCGTGCCTGCTGGCGAGCTGTGCGGCCGCGACCGGATCGAGCGCGTTGCCCGCTGCCAGCACGGCCGCCGGGTCGCCGTCGGAGGAAGCGTCCCCTCAGCCGTCGATCGACGCCGGCGGATTAGTGGGGCGGATTGCGTTCATGCGCGGCGATCCGTCGCGGGAAGCCGACGTCACGTACACCGTGGATCCGGCCGGGAGCCACGAACAGCAGCTGTTCTCGGAAGGAAACTCGGGATTCCCGACCTGGTCGCCGGACGGGACCGAGATACATGTCTTCTGTTGCGGCGACGGCATGGTCGCGCACTTCGTCGACCCTGCCACGGGCGAAGTGGTGCGCGCCCTTCCGCCGCCAGACCCGTCGCTTGAGATCTTCTGCGGAGGTTCCTGGTCGCCGGACGGCAGGCGCATCTCGTGCGAGGGGTTCGGCGTGGAAGACTCGAGCCTCAATGGCGTGTACACGGTTCGCGCTTCGGATGGCGGCGGCCTGCGACGCATCACGTCTAACCCCGATGGTTTCGACGCGCCCGGGGACTTCTCGCCCGACGGACAGCGTCTCGTCTTCACGCGCTTCGTGGACGACGAGCCGGTCGGGGTCTTCGTGACCGAGCTCGACGGTTCCGGGCTCGTGCAGATATCGCCTCCGGACCTCGTGCTCGACGACACAGGCTTTGCGGGGAGCTGGTCGCCGGACGGGAGGCAAATCCTGTTTGTGACGCGCGCCGCCGAAGACCAGCACAAGGAAATCTGGATCGTCGGTTCGGATGGCAGCTCGCCGCGCCCCTTCGAGATGACACCGGCGTGCGGGGGCAGCTTCTCGGATGCGTCGTCCGCTGGATGCTACTCGCCGGAGTGGTCGCCCGACGGCTCGATGATCGTGTTTACGCGGTCCAGCCCGGACGGAGAGACCGAGAACATCTACATCGTGAACGCCGATGGGACAGGGCTGCGGCAGGTGACCGACGGCGGCGCCGACGATAACGCGGACTGGGGAACGCCTCCGGGCGACAGGTGAGACCTACATCACCGCGCGGGTAAATCGGCCCATCCTCGTCCGTGACCGGTGCCCTGACCGGCGTCACGCCAGCTCGTAGGCCTGCAGCCGGCAGACGAGCGTGAGGCCGATGCCGCGGTAGACGCTGAAGCCGAGCTGCGAGGACTGCAGCACCCCGAACCGATGTCCGAGATCGGCGCCCGCCTGCAGCGCCGCGAGGCTGACTGCCCGGCCGTAGCCACGTCGCCGAGCATCCTCCGCCACAGCCACCGCGTAAAGGCCGGCCGCGTCGCCCGCCGTGCAGAGCGACGCGCAGGCGACGGCCCGTCCGTCCGTACGGCCGACGAAGTGCTGGAACGGCTGGTCCAGGCCGAGGCCGCCATCTGCAGCCATTCGCTCGAATGCGCCGGTGAAGATGCCGCGCATCCCCAGCGGCTCCAACACCGACAGCAGGTCATTGAGCTGCTCCGCTGACCGCACTGGCTCGATCGTGAAGTCGTCGTGCTGCGGAGGGGGCGGCAGCGTGTCCAGCTCGATGGCCATGCCCGGCCACGCGGGCCACGCCTCGAGACCGCGGCTCGCCATCCGCTTCCCAAGGTCCGCCGGACGAGAGAGGCGCGACGTCCACCACACCGCGGGGGTCCCCGCCGCGCGGAGCCGTCCCAGGACGGCGTCGAGCGTCTCGTCCGCGATGGCGTCAGGCAGGGTGGTGCGCACAACGCTGGTGGCGCGAGGGTCCGGGTTCGGCCCGCTGAAGGAGAACCAGCGCAGGCCGTCCTCGTCGTGCAGCTCCGCGTCATACGCGGAGGCGACCACCCACCAGGTCTCCACGAAGTTCGCCTCGACCGCACGGCCCGCGGCGTGGCGGTCGATCGTCGGGACGCTCTCCAGCATCGGGTCTGTGATCAGTCCTTGTGCATCCAGGGCGTGTAGGTAATGCCGACCAGCAGTCCCTCAGGGCTGAGCACGCGGGAGGTGGTCTGGCCCCACGGCTCCTCCTGGGCCGCCCGCAGAAGGCGGTGCCCCGCTGCCTCGAGCTCGGCGACAGCAGGGGCCACGGCATCGGCCGACTCGACATCCAGCTCGATCCAGGCCTGCGGGGCCGGGATGTCGTCGGGCCAGGCGCCAGTGCCGAACGTCGACTCCGCGGCCTGCGAGAGGGGCCAGAGGGCGAACGCCTGGACCCCCTGGAGGTCGTCATTGGTCCAGTACCCGGGCGCCGCCTCCTCGAGCCCGATTCCAAGGCCCGAGCCCCAGAAGGAGCGGCTGTGCTCGGTATCGCGGACGATCGGTCCAAACCCGGCAACGAAGCTGACCTTCATCGTTCTCCTCACATCGGCAATTGGCTGCCAATGCTATAGAGCCGGTCGGAACCTCATAGCTCCGGTGTTAGGCTGCGGTCGATGACCGGTCGCCAAGCGCTTGCTCTCTCGCGCGTCGGGTTCGCGGTCCTCGCCATGGCTGCAATCCTCGTCCAGCTGCTCGACCTGGCCGGCAAGGGCACGCTCAACCCCGTGAACTACTTCAGCTATTTCACGATCCAGAGCAACCTGATCGCGGTCGCCGCGCTGCTGGTGGCCGCCGCGACCTGGCGTGTGGCGAGATCCAAGATGGTGGACTTCTTCCGCGGTGCCGCCACGACGTACATGACGGTGACATTCGTTGTCTTCGCCCTGCTCCTGGCGGACACGGATGTCGACACCGCCATCGTCTGGGTCGACCGCGTCCTGCATCGGGTCATCCCGATCGTGATGATGGCGGACTGGCTGCTCGACCCGCCGAACAGCCGCATCGACCTCCGTCGGGCGATGTGGTGGGCTGCCTATCCGGTGGCGTGGGTGGCCTACACGATGGTCCGCGGGGCGATCGTGGGGACGTACCCGTATCCCTTCCTCGATCCGGCGAACGGCGGTTACGGGACCGTGCTGGTCTACTCGGTGGCGATCCTGATCGGCTTGCTGATCTTCATTTACGCCATCGTCTGGATCGGCAACGCGATGCGGGAGCGGCGCATGCCGGAGGGCGCGCGCTAGGCAGTCAGGCCGAGAGGCGCTGGATGATCGGTGCGTAGAGGTCCAGCTGTTCCTCCTCGTCGCCGTTCATCAGGTAGATGTTCAACTGGTCGACACCGGCCTCGGCCAGGGCATGCAGCTTCTCGAGGTGCTCCGCCTCATCCCCCAGCACGCAGAAGCGGTCGGTCACCTCATCGCCCACGAAGGCGGCGTTGCTCGACCCGACCTCCGCGTGGTGGTGGTAGTCATACCCCTCGCGGTCCTGGACGTAGCCGGTCAGCGACTCCGGCAGCTGCTCTCGTGGGTATTTGTTGACGAGGTCGACCACGTGGTTGCTGACCAACGCCGGGAACCAATTCGTCCGTTCGCGGCCGAGCTCGCGTGGACCGACATGCGCGGGGGCTGCGGCCTGGACCTTCACGCTGCCTGACTCGCGGCCCGCCGCAGCCTCTGCCTCGCGCAGCTGGCCGACGAACCAGCGAATCAGGTCCGGATCGGCGAGCTGCAGGATGAGCCCGTCGGCCACCCGGCCGGTCATGGCGATGGCCATCGGTCCATAGCCGGCCACCCAGACCGGCAGATGCCACTTGCCGGTCCATGGCAGCGCGAGATCGGTCCCTTCGAAGTTGACTGAACTTCCCTCGACCAGGTCGCGGATGACGGTGATCGCCTCTTCCAGCGTCTTCATGGTGGTCGGCGGCTTGCCGAGCACCCGTCGGGCGCTGTCGCCGCGGCCGATGCCCAGGTCCATGCGGCCACTGGTCAGCTCGTTCAGGGTCGCAAGGGCCGATGCGGTGACGGTTGGCTCGCGGGTCGCCGGGTTGGTGACGCAGGTCCCCAGGCGCATCCGTTCCGACGCCTGGCCCATCAGCGTCAGCAGCACGTACGCCTCGCGCCACAGGACGTGGCTGTCGAAGAGCCAGCCGTAGGTGAAGCCGTTCGCCTCCGCCCGCTCCGTCAGCGCGACGGTGCGGGTGAGGTCGTTCTCAGGCTTGAGGGTGAACCCGAAGTCCACTCTGTTTCCCTCAGTCAGCGATGAACGAGATCCATCATTCGAGCCGTCCGTCCCGCGCGCCGGCATCTTTGATCGATGGTGTCGATCCGACGCCCACCCGGGAAGGCCGGAGCGCTCAGGTGATCAATCCGGCCAATCACGGAAGGCAGGAGCCTATGGCCGAACGAGGTCGCCGTAGGCATCGGGCCGGCGGTCGCGGTAGAACTGCCAGAGCTGCCGCACCTCGGTGATCTTGTCCATGTCCAGGTCGCGGACGAGCAGCTCCTCCTTGTGGGCATCGCCCACATCGCCGACGAACTGGCCGCGCGGATCCACGAAGTAGGACTGGCCGTAGAAGTCGTCGTCGCCCAGTGGCTCGATGCCGACGCGGTTGATGGTGCCCACGTAGTAGCCGTTGGCCAGCGCGTGCGAGACCTGCTCGACGCGCCACAGGTACTCCGACAGCCCTCGAGATGTAGCCGATGGGATGAAGACGAGCTCGGCGCCGTTCAGCCCGAGCGCTCGCGCCCCCTCCGGGAAGTGGCGGTCATAGCAGATGTAGACGCCGACCTTGCCGACCGCGGTGTCGAAGACCGGGTAGCCGGTGTTGCCGGGCCGGAAGTAAAACTTCTCCCAGAAGCCCTTGACGTGCGGGATATGCGTCTTGCGGTACTTGCCGAGGTAGCTGCCGTCGGCGTCGATCACCGCCGCGGTGTTGTAGTAGATGCCGGTGGTGTCCTCGTCCTCCTCGTACATCGGTACGACCAGCACCATGCCGGTCTCCTTGGCGAGCTCCTGCATCCGCTTCGTGGTCGGCCCGTTCGGAATGTGCTCCGTGTAGCTGAAGTACTGCTGGTCCTGCACCTGGCAGAAGTAGGGGCCGTAGAAGAGCTCCTGGAAGCACATGACCTTCGCGCCCTGCTTGGCAGCCTCGCGCGCGTACTTCTCGTGCTTCTCGATCATCGTGTCCTTGTCGCCGGTCCACTCCGCCTGGAGCAGGGCGGCACGGATGGTGCGCGGCATCGGAAAGTCAGCCTCCACACAATCGTCGGTGCCCGGGTCTAACCCGAGGAGGCCGATACTCTACACCCGGGTCGATGGCCTCCGGCATGCCGTCAAAGACGGGAACCGATGGTCTTGCCAGCCCGTCCAACAGGGGTGCATGTGCTGAAGCTCAGCCTGCGGGCGACAGCCCTGTTGGCCGTCGTCATCGCCGTCCTCGGCGCCGGTCCCGTGGCCGCCGACTGCCAGCCGGTGGAGTCGGTGGTGGCCGCTCTCGAAAGCGCAGAGGTCGCCTTCGTCGGGACCGCGGTCGCAGTGTCGGAGGCACGCAGCAGCGCGACATTCCGCGTCGAGGAGACGTGGGCCGGGACCGTTGGACCGTCGATCGAGGTCTTCGGGCTGAACGGTGGGCGCGGGGTGAGCGAGGACGACCGCACGTGGCAGGCCGGGAAGCGATACCTCGTGATCCCGTATGTGATCGGAGGCCAACTCGCCGATCACCTCTGCAGCGGCACCACACCGTGGACGAATGAGCTCGCCGCCCTCCGTCCGCCTGGCTCGATCACGGCGGAACCCGCCGAGGCACCAGCCGCGCCGCCGTGGCCGGTGCTGATCGCTGTCGTGGCGGTGCTGGTCATGGCGCTCGTCGGTTGGCTGGCGTTCCGCCGCGAGCGACCGACCTAGCGGGCTCCCGTCCCCCACCCATCGGCTCTATTCTTCGGCCATGCTCGTCCGCCGAATCGCCGTCACGGCGATGCCGTTCGCCATGCTCGCCTGCTTTCTGGCCGCGGGATCGGTTCGCGCGGCCTGTGGGGTGACCTCCTCCGCCATCGCGCAGGCGGACGCTGTCTTTGTGGGTCTCCTGACCGATGTCGACGAGAACGGCACGGCCACCTTCCAGGTCGAGGAGGTGTGGCGTGGCGACATGCTGGAGAGCGGTTCGACGGCCAGCGTCGAAGCGTCTCAGTCCGGCCTGGAGGTGGGACCCGCCGGAACGACCTTCCGCTACCTCGTCCTGGCCGGGGACCGTGCTGGCACCCTGCACGTCGGCGACGATCCGGCAAACGCCTGTTCTCTCTTTGCCTTCCCGTGGGATGCCAGCTACGCGGAATTCCGCCCGGCCAATGCGCCAGTCGATCCCGAGCCCTCCGCGGATGGAGGCGCGCTGCCCATCCTGCCGCTCGTGATCGGCGCGGCTGTCGTCATCGCCGTGGCAGCGTTCGCGGTTGGGTCTAGCGGAAGGCGGCCGCGTCCCGGATGAGGGTGACGGCGTAGTCTGCATACCAGCATGGCCTGGAAGTCATCGGCCAAGATCGCCTTCATCGGCTCGCACTCGGTGCGAAAGTCGAACGCGGTACACGCCTTCGCGAGCGCCATCGGGCGCGCGGGTCACAGCGTGGAGGTCGGGCGCGAGGTGGTGCGCTTCAACCCGCTGGGCATCAACGAGGGCGCGACACCCGAGGCGCAGCTCTGGGTGCTCATGGCGCAGGTTCAGCAGGAGCTGGAGCTGCGTAATCGCGCCGAGGTACTGGTCACCGATCGGTCCGTGGTCGACAACTTCGCCTACTACCTGCGCGTTACCGGTGGTGCCGATCCGTTCGCCGTGGAGCCACTGGTGCGCCGCTGGGCACAGACCTACGACCTGTTCGTGCGCCTGCTCCCCGATGTAGCCCTGCTGCCGGATGGCGTGCGCTCGACCAGTGACGCGTTCCGCGATGAGATCGAGGCGATCCTGAACCACATCCTCCCGCAGTACGTCGCCTCGGAGCGGCTCATCAATCTGCCGGCGTCGCAGGTCACCGAATCGTTCGATTGGATGGCGATCGCCGACCGACTGGCCGTCCTGCGCGGTGAGACGCTCAGGACAGAAGTCCCGGCGACCGAGCCGTAGGCGCCACGTAGGATCGGGTCATGCGCAGGCTCGTTGCCGGCATGGTCGCCGGCCTGGCACTCACCCTGGGTGCGGGATCGGCCGTCGCCCTCTGCGGGGCCATGCCATCACCTGCCCAGAGCCTGGCCGCCGGAGAGCTGGCCTTCGTGGGCACCGTCGGATCCGTCAGCAACTCCGACCGCTGGGCGACCTTCCAGGTCCGGGAGGTCTGGCATGCCACCGACCTGCCTCGCTTCGTCGAGGTGCGCGGAAGCGCCGGGGGAGACGACTTCTTCGGGATCTTCACGTCGGTCAGCTCAAACGACCGCTTCTTTGCGGAAGGCGTCACGTACCTCGTCTTTCCCCACGAAGAGGGAGACGCCCTGTACGACAACGACTGCAGCGCGACCGAGGAGTGGTCCGATCGACTGGCAGATCTGCGCCCGGCGAGCGCGCACCCGCCGTCGCCCAGCCTCGCAGAGTCGGCTGGTGGCGTCCTATGGACAGTGGCGGCGGGCGTGCTTGCCTCGCTGGCGCTAGGCCCAGCATTGTTGTGGACACACCGGCAACGCCCGGGAGGCGAGCCTCCCCCCGCCTGAGCATCGGCCTATCCGGCCAATCGCGCTCCGGATACACTCCGATTACCGATGTTTCCGGCCCGGCTGACCGCCCTGTTCAACGTCCCGCTGATTCGTCGCGTGGCCTTCCACGCGAAGCGCATCGGCGGGCAGGTCGACCGCCACTTCTTTGTCAGCCTCCTGACCGCCGTGCTGGCGTTCGTTGCCGTCGCAACGCTGATCGTCAGCGCCTTGGAGAACAAGCTGACGCTGGGCGGGATCGGGAACACGCTGCACTGGGCCATCACCACGGTCATCGGCTCCGGGGATGCCAGCTATGTCACCTCGCCAGGCGGCTTCATCATGGGCTGGCTGCTGGCGTTCTTCGGCGTGGCGCTGGTGGCAACCATGACCGGTGCGGTGGTGGGGTTCGTCATCGACTTTCTGCTCAAGGAGGGCCAGGGCATGGGAGCAGCCGGCTTCCGGGATCACATCGTCGTCTGCGGCTGGAACACCACGGCCCGCGACCTGATCGAGGAGCTGCGGACGGACGAGTACCGGACCAAGGTGGTCCTGCTCCACGACAGCGAGCGCAACCCGGCCGGCGATGGCGTGTACTTCGTGCGCGGCGATATCACAAGCGTCGAGGACCTGAATCGCGCAGGCATCGCAGAGGCCTCCAGCGCGATCGTCTTCCCGGCCTCCGCGACCAACGACGCCGACATGCGCTCGATCCTGTGCGTGATGGCCATCGAGTCAGTGGCGCCGGGCGTGCGCACCGTGGTCGAAGCCAACAACCCTGCGCATGTCGACCACTTCCGGCGCGCAAAGGCCGATGAGGTGCTGGTGACCTCGCGCCTCGCGTCGCGGCTGCTGGCGCGGTCCGCGCTGTATCCAGGCCTGTCCGAGCTGGTGACCGACCTCGTTTCCGGGGGTGCCGGCTCGGAGCTCTACCGAATCGCGATCCCCGAGGAGATGTGCGGCCTCACGGTCGACGCTTTCTCCGCGCGCCTGCGTGCGGACCACAAGGCCACCCTGCTGGCGGTGAGTCGCAGGGGCCAGGTCTCCACCAACCCGGCCACGGACTTCAAGATGCAGCCGGGCGACGACGCGGTGGTCGTCGCGGAGTCCCTGGGGACGCTGGCTCCCCTTCGCCTTCAGCATGAGTGACGAACGGGAGCGGGCGCTCTCGGACGCGTTCAACCTGGGGCTCGACTTCCTGCGCACGCTTTCGGAGCGCCACGTAGGCCCGGTCGCGGACGCAGCCACCATTCGCGGGCAGCTTGGAACAGCGCTGCCGGACGGTGGGCAGGATGCCGCGGACGTGATCGCCGATCTGGCCCGCGCCGTGGACCCTGGACTGGTCGCGTCGGCAGGGCCGCGCTACTTCGGCTTCGTGGTCGGCGGCGCGCTGCCGGCAGCCGTGGCTGCGGACGTGCTGACCGCCGCCTGGGGACAGAACGCGGCGCTGCACGCCCTCTCCCCCGCAGCCGCCGCGGCGGAGCAGGTCGCCGGCGAGTGGATGCTCGACCTGCTGGGCCTGCCGCGGGACGCGAGCTTCGGCCTGCCAACTGGCGCCGGCCTGGGCAATGCGGTCGGCCTTGCCGCCGGCCGCCACGCAGTCCTGGCCCGCGCCGGCTGGGACGTCGAGCGCGACGGCCTGTATGGCGCACCCGGGATCCAGGTCGTGATCGGCGAGGAGGCGCACGCCACGCTGCTGACCGCGCTCCAGTACCTGGGCCTCGGCAGGGAGCGGGTCACGAAGATCGCCAGCGACGAGCAGGGGCGGATGCGAATGGACGAGCTGGCGAGGGCTTTGGCGGGCGCAGACGGACCCGTGATGGTCGCCGCGCAGGCCGGCAACGTGAACACCGGCGCATTCGATCCGGTCAACGAGATCGCGGACCTGCTGGCCAGCCGCTCGAACACGTGGCTGCACGTCGATGGCGCGTTCGGCCTGTGGGCGCAGGTGTCGCCGCAGCTCCGGCACCTGGTGCGAGGCATGGAGCGTGGCGACTCCTGGTCGACTGACGCACACAAGTGGCTGAACGCGGGCTACGACTGCGGCTTCGTGGCCGTCCGCGACCCCGAGGCGCACCGCGTGGCGATGGCCACCACCGCCGCGTACCTGCTGCGCAGCGAGCAGCGCGAGTCATGGGAGTACGTCTTCGACAGTTCCCGGCGCGCGCGGGGCTTCGCCCTGTACGCCACGCTGCGTTCGCTCGGCCGCTTAGGCGTGCGCGAACTGGTCGAGCGCTGCTGCCGCTTGGCGCGACGTATGGCGGATCAGCTGTCCGTCGGCGGGGTCGAGGTGCTCAACGACGTCGTCCTGAACCAGGTGCTGGCCCGTTTCGGTGACGACGAGATTACCAACGCGGTCATTCAGCGCGTCCAGGCGGACGGCACGGCCTGGATGGGCGGCACGACATGGCGCGGCAAGGCAGCCATGCGCATCAGCGTCAGCAACTGGTCGACGACGGAGGCGGATGCCGACGCATCGGTCCAGTCCATCCTGCGGGCGGCGGCCGTGGCCGCGCCGTCTGCTAGCCGGTGACGCGCTTGGGCCGGAAGCGGAAGTAGCCCCAGAACAGGACCGAGAACGCGCCGAAGGCGGCGAAGGCGCCGAACGCGGCCACCAGCGCCGCCGGCGTGAGCTGCGACAGGTAGTCGCTGTTGGGTCCCACCAGCAGATGGATGAAGGCAAACGCGCCGATGCCGAACAGGAGCGCCCAGGCGACGCGGTTCCAGGCGTAGACAGCCTGGCCCGCAAGGAAGCGCATGGGCAGCAGGCCGAAGGCGACCGCCTCCAGGCCGCCGACCACCACCACCGCCAGGGCCGTTTCCACGAGCAGCGTCCCGAATGCGTCCGGCGCGACGCCCCCGGAGCGCAACAGCGAGAGGCCGATCCATGCGGCGAGCGCCACGGCCAGGGTCCAGGCGGCTCCGGTAGCCGTCAGGCGACCTTCCTGGCCCGCGGTCAACTCACTCTGGAAGACGAGGCCCAGCAGCAGGCCGTAGAGGTAGCCTGGCTCCAGCCCCGCGACGCGCGATACCAGCACGCACGCCGCGGCCGCCGGCAGCGTCCAGGGCAGAGCGCGCACGCCCGGCGACATGCCGGTCCGGCGTCGGTACAGCAGGAGCGGCGGCGCCTCGAAGGCCAGCATCACGATGCCCAGGCCGGCCAGCATCCCCACGTAGGTGGCAATGGTCTCCACGTCCAGTCCGATGGCCGGATCCAGCAGGAGATAGATCAGCGCGCCGAGTGCCAGGAAGAGGCCGATGCCCACCGGCGATGTCCACAGCCGGGTCATTCGCCCCGGCTCTCTGCGGCGAATACGGAACCAGCCGGCGATCTCGTCGTAGTTGCTCTCGACGGTGCTGTTGAACAGCTCAGAAGTGAAGGCCAGGAACAGGAGCAGGACGAGCGCCAGCAGCGCGCTGCCGCCAAGGGCCATCGGCTCGAGGCTGATCTCGGCCGGCGCAGCGACGGCCGCCAGCAGTCCACCGACGGGCGGGCGCTGCACGCCGGGGCTCGGGCTGACCGGCGCGACGACCGGGCCGGTCGATGGCGTTGGCGACGGGTTGCCGGCCAGCACGCTCTGCTCGGGCGTTGCCGTGGGCGAAGCACTGGCAATCGACGACGCGCTGCCTGTCGGACTCGGCGACGACGTGCCGGAGCCGGTCGCCGTCGCCGTTGCCGTCGCAGTTGCGCTTGGGGCCAGGGTTGGCGGCACCGTTGGCATCGGCGTCGGGGAAGCCGTGGGCCGGACGGTCGGCCTTGGCGTGGGTGTCGGCGTCGGCGTTGGCGCGGGCGGCTCCAGCACGGTCGACCCCAGCCAGTACGTGTACCAGGTGACGCTGCCGTCCGAGGCAACGCGGAGGCCACCGCTGATCGTGCACTCGCCAGAGATCGTGATCGTGCCCTCGCTGCCCTCGGTCGTGCGCTCGGCTACCCTGGCGATGAACGAATTCAGTTGCGACCCCGTGCCCTCGGTCGGCGCGCAGCCAACCCCCTGAAGCGCGAAGTGCCAGCCCCGGAAATACGCGTCGAGCGGAAAGGTGCGGACAGTTGCCTGGGTGTCAACCGTGGTCAGCTTCCCGGAGCCCGGCCGGATGAGGGCGTTTTCGCTCCACTGACCGTCGAAGTCCCGCGCTGTGCAGCTGACCTGCGTCGGCGCCTCGAAGCAGCTCATGTTCCAGGTCTCGCTTCTCGCCACCGCGACCACCCGCTCGACCGTGGGCTCGTGGGCAGCGAGGGCGAAAGGAGGCACCGCAAGCAGCCCGACCACGACCAACGCGATGGCCGCCAGTGACGCGCGGAACGTGCCCAAAATCCGCATCGGCGATGCACGCTACGGCGTGCAAAGCTGCGGCGCATCGGCCGAATGGCGTAGATGCCTGTAGGCCTTGCGGACTGTGGTTCAATCGTGCGTCGGAGGGAGACCGATTCGCGCCGGCCCGCCGCCTGAGGTTCACATGACCGTCACCGCCGACCGCCTGACCACCGAAGAGATCCTGCGCCTGAACCGCGAGTACACCTTCTTCTCGTGGTCCGCGCAGGCGAAGATCAACCCCATCGTCATGGATCGCGCCGAGGGGATCTACTTCTGGGACCCCGACGGCAAGCGCTACATCGACTTCAACAGCCAGCTGATGAGCGTCAACATCGGGCATGGCGACAAGCGTGTGGCGGACGCCATCACCGAACAGGCGCACAAGCTCGCCTTTGCCGCCCCGCAGTTCGCGACGGAGGCGCGCGGACGGTTGGGCCAGCTGCTGGCGGACCTGACCCCAGGCGACCTGAACACCTTCTTCTTCACACTCGGCGGGGCTGAGGCCAACGAGAACGCGCTGCGCCTGGCGCGCATGTTCACTGGCCGCCAGAAGGTGATCGCGCGCTACCGCTCCTACCACGGCGCCACGGCGGGGGCCATCAGCGCCACCGGCGATCCGCGTCGCTGGGCGAACGAGCCGGCAGTGCCCGGCTTCGTGCGCGTGCTCGACCCGCAGCGTTACCCGGGTGGGGAGGCCGAGCCGCTGGACGCGCACCTCGCCTACCTGGACGAGGTCATCAACTACGAAGGGCCTAACACCATCGCCGCCTTCATCCTGGAGACGGTGGTCGGCACCAACGGCATCCTCATCCCGCCGGACGGCTACCTGCAGGGCGTCCGCGAGCTGTGTGACCGCTACGGCATTCTGCTGATCGCCGATGAAGTGATGGCCGGCTTCGGTCGCACAGGCCGCTGGTTCGCGGTCGACCACTGGGGCGTGGTGCCCGACCTGCTGACGATGGCGAAGGGGCTGACCAGCTCATATCTGCCACTCGGCGCGGTCGCCATCTCGCCGCCGATCGCGCAGCACTTCGCCGAGAAGGTGTACTACGGCGGCCTCACTTACTCGGCGCATCCGGTGAGCTGCGCGGCGGCCATCGCGGCCGTCAACGTGCTGCGCGACGACGACCTGGTCGGCAACGCGGCTCGGCTCGGGCCGGTGATGGGCGCCCACCTGGCGCGCCTGCAGGCCAATCATCCGAGCGTGGGCGCCGTCCGCAACATCGGCCTCTTCGGCATCGTGGAACTCATCCGCGATACGACCACTCGTGAGCCGATGGCGCCGTTCAACGGCTCATCCCCGGAAATGGCCGCGCTCGACGCGCGCCTCAAGGCCGATGGCCTGTACACCATGCAGCACTGGGACAGCTTCTTCACCAACCCGCCGCTGTGCATCACCGAGCCACAGCTGGACGAGGCCTTCGCGATCATCGATGCCGCGCTGGAGGTGACCGACGCGGCGGTGAGCTGATCGTCACCGCGCAACAGCAGAAGGAGGACACCAGGGCAGGAGGAGTGGAGACGTTTGCCTGGCCGGCCGTCACCCGAGCCGGCAGGTGGAGGGGAGTTATCGGGTCACAACCGGAGGAGACCGATGACTGTCGCATCACGTGAGGAGAGGGTCTACCCCGATGGACGTCACGAGCTGACGGACGAAGCCCAGTCAGCGCTCGCGGACAGCCCTCTCTACAACGAAGATCTCGCGCCGGTGCGCATTGAGCAGCGCACCTGGGGGACTTACTCGTATATGGCGCTCTGGATCGGCATGGCCGTGAATGTGCCGAGCTGGACGCTGGCGACCGGACTGATCGTACTCGGCATGGACTGGGTGCAGGCCGTCATCACGGTCATGCTCGGCAACGTGATCGTGCTGATCCCGATGCTGCTCAACAGCCACGCCGGCACGAAATACGGAATCCCTTATCCCGTCTTCGCCCGGGCGGCGTTCGGGGTGATTGGTGCCAATCTCCCGGCCCTGATCCGTGCCGGAGTAGCCTGCGGCTGGTTCGGTATTCAGACCTGGATCGGTGGCCTCGCGATCTTCGGACTTGTTGGCGCCACACTGGGTGCAGATTCGTGGTGGGCTACCGCGTCCGGCGTCGGATTTCTCTGGGTGGGCGCACAGCCTTGGACGCTGTGGTTGAGCTTCGGCATCTTTTGGCTACTGAACGTTTACATCATCTTGCGCGGCATGAACACGCTGCGGATCTTCGAGAACTGGTCGGCGCCGCTGCTCGTCGGTGTGGCACTGGTGCTGACCGTGACCATGGTCACGCAGGCTGGTGGCGTCGGCGAGATCCTGTCTCGGCCGAACGCGTTCGGCGGCTGGACCGGCGGGTTCTGGGCTCTCTTCTTCCCCTCGCTGATGGCGATGATCGCCTTCTGGTCCACATTGAGCTTGAATATGCCCGATTTCACGCGCTTCGGACGATCGCAGAGCGATCAGACCGTCGGGCAGGTCATCGGCCTGCCAACCACAATGACGCTCTTCGCGGTCCTGGCCGTGATCACTGCGTCCGCCTCCGCGATTGTCTACGGCGAAACCATCTTCAACCCGGTTGACCTGGCCGCAAGGTTCGGCAACCCGGCCATCATCCTGGTCTCGCTCTTCGCGCTCGGTCTGGCGACATTGACGACGAACGTGGCAGCCAATCTCGTCAGCCCGTCGTATGACTTCAGCAACACCTTCCCGAAGCTGATCAGCTTCCGGACCGGCGGGATCATCACCGCCATCATCGGCGTACTGATTCAGCCGTGGTACCTGCTGAGCACGCCGGAGATCTACATCTTCACATGGCTCGGCTTCTATGGCGGCGCGACGGGGGCCATCGCAGGTGTCCTGATCGCCGATTACTGGTGGGTACGCCGGACGGTCCTCCGGTTGGCGGACCTGTTCCGGACCGATGGAGGTGCCTACCGATACTCAGTGGGCTGGAATTGGCGCGCACTGGTCGCTCTTGTCACGGGTATCGTGCTGGCGGTTGGCGGTGCTTATTCCGCGCTCGATGCGACCGGAGCCGCGACTGGACCATTCCCGGTCGATGGGCTTATCCCGGTCCTGAAGCCGCTCTATGACTACAGTTGGGTCGTCGGCCTGGCTGCGGCCTTCCTGATCTACGTGGTGCTCACCATGATCTCGCCGATGCGCGAGAGCACGGAGGAGGAGCATCCGGTGGCAGCCGCCGAAGTGGCCTGAAGCTCTTCGGCCTCATTGCGATCCAGGCCGGGGCCCCTCCGACGAGGGGTCCCGGTCACGTTCAGGCTCCGCACGACGCGCCGCCGCAGGCAGCAGCGGCGGCACCATCAGCGTCGTGAGGATGGCCATTCCGACGACGACGCTGTACAGCTCTCCGCTGATGGCCCCCGCTGTCAGACCTAGCCCGGCGATCACGATGCCCACCTCGCCGCGAGGCACCATCCCAAGTCCGATGAGCGTGGCCCGTGCCGGGCCGGCGCGCAGCGCTCCAAGGAACGCGCCCACGAACTTGGTCGCCACCGCAATCGCGGTGAGTGCCAGCAGCAGGAAGATGACCGGGAGGCTGGCCAGCGCCGCCAGATCGACCTGCGCGCCGATGAAGCCGAAGAAGAACGGAGTGAAGAAGGCGGCAACCGGCGCCACCTCCTCCTCGAGCGCGTGCTTCTCGCTGGATTCCCCCACCACCATGCCCGCCAGGAATGCGCCGATGATTGCGGCGAGCCCGATGAGCGCCGCAAGCGCGGCCAGGCCGAGCATCAGGATCATGCCGGGCAGGAACGGGGTCGAAGCGAACTCCGGATCGGTCAGGAGCGAGGGCCGGCGAGCCAGCAGCTGCGTGCCGCCCAGCAGCACAATGCCGATGAAGGCCACCGCCAGCAGCACCAGCGTCGCGATCTGCCAGCCCGAGACGGCCCCCGCCGCGAGGCCTCCTGCGAAGGCGAGGATCAGCATGGCCAGCACGTCATCGATGACGGCGGCGCCCAGGATGACGCGGCCGCTGAGCGTTCCCAGCGCCCCGATGTCGCCGAGCACCCTGGAGGTGATGCCCACGCTGGTTGCCGTCAGAGCCGCCGCTAGAAAGACATTGACTTCGAGCGCGTAGCCAAGCGCCCAGCCCAGGGCAAAGCCGCCGGCGAGCGGCAGCGCGACGCCCAGCAGCCCGACCGCCATCGCTGTCCCGCCGACCTTCAGCAGATCGCCAAGGCGCGTTTCCACGCCCACCTGGAACAGCAGCAGAACAACGCCGATCTCGGCGAAGAGCGTCGTCTCAGCGTTCACCTGGTAGACGTTCAGGACCGCCGGCCCGACCACCACCCCGCCCAGGATCTCGCCAATCACGGTCGGCTGGGCAAGCCGCTTGAAGACCTCGTCGCCGATCTTGGCGGCGAGCAGGATGGCGAAGAGCTGGACCAGTACGCCAGCCAGATGATCCATGTGCGGCTACAGGAGGTAGCGGAGCCAGAGGTACAGGGTCGAGACGAGGATCGTGCCCAGCGTCACCGGTCCTGCATAGCGCAGGAACCGCCCGAATGAGATCGGGTGGCCTTCGCGCTCGGCCATGCTGGCCAGGATCACGTTGGCCGAGGCGCCGATGATGGTCAGGTTGCCGCCCAGGTCGGCGCCGGCGGCGAGCGCCCACCACAGGACCTGCGTGCCCTCGTGCGGGGCGGACATCTCCTGGACCACCGGGATCATGGTGGCGGTGTACGGGATGTTATCGACCACGCCGGAGAGGAGGGCCGACAGCCACAGGATCACGTACGTGCCGCCGTCCAGAGCACCGCCGGTGAACGAGATCAATGCGGTGGCGATGGCCTCGATCATGCCGATCTCGATCACGCCGGCGACGAGCATGAAGAGCCCGATGAAGAAGAAGAGCGTCGGCCACTCGACCTCGCGGAGGACTTCGTGCGGGTCCTCGCGGGCGACGATCATGAGTGCCACTGCCCCGGTGAGTGCGATCGTTGCCGGTTCGTACCCCAGCTGTCCGTGAACCAGGAAGCCGACCAGGGTCAGTCCGAGCACGACCACCGACTTCCGCAGGAGCGCTGGGTCGGCAATCATCTCGCGCTCGTCGAGGGCCAGCAGACTGTCGCGCATGCCCGCATCCATGGTCAGGTCGTTGCGAAACAGCCAACGCGCGGCGAACAGGAAGAGCACCAGGTTGATCACCGCCAGCGGCACCATGTTCGCCGCGAAGGTGGCGAAGTCGATTTCGGCTGCCGACCCGATGAGGATGTTGGGCGGATCCCCGATCAGCGTCGATGCGCCACCAATGTTGCTGGCCAGGATCTCGGCGACGATGAACGGAAAGGGGCTCATGCCGAGGCGTGCCGCCAGGAAGAGGGTGATCGGCCCGATCAGGACGACCGTGGTGACGTTGTCCAGAAAAGCGGAGGCGATGGCGGTGATCACGGACATCACGACCAGGATTCGGTACGGGTCTCCGCCTGCGAACCGCGCTGCGCGAACACCCATCCAGCCGAACACGCCCGTCTTCCTGATGATGCTGGCCAAAATCATCATCCCGGCCAGCAGGAAGATGACGTTGAAGTCGATATGCTCGAACGCCTCCTCCTGGCTGACGATGCCGAGCAGCACCATGGCGGTCCCGCCCGCCATGGCCGCGATCGTCTTGTGGACGCGCTCGGTGGCAATCAGCAGGTACGTGCCGAAGAAGACGATCAGCCCCGCCCAGACCTCAGGCGTCATTGGGGCGCGGAGTCTCGATCGCCGGTCTCCGGACGCAGCAGCGGCTCGCGACCGGTGGCCTGAACCCACACCAGCAGCAGCTCCAGCTGGTCGACGTAGCCGATCACCCGGCGCTCGTCGTCGAGCACCGGCAAGCCGTTCAGGCGCGCCTTGTGCATGACCTCGAACGCGTCGCGCACCGTCTGGTCGCGGTGGATCGAGACAGGCGCGAGCATGATGTCCGCCGCCGTCCGCGCACCGACGTGGCGGGCGTACTCCATGACATCCTCGATGTCGGTGATGATGCCCAGGAACTCCTCTGGCACGATCTTCAGGAAGATGTCGTTCACCAGCAGGCGCACCGGCACCAGGCCGATCAATCGGCCGTCTTCGTCGATCACCGACAGGACCCGGCAATTCGGTCGGGTCACGGCCAGTTCTGCCATCCGGTGCAGGCTGTCATTCGGCCCGACAAGGATCGGGTCGGTATCCCGCAGCAGTTCATCGACCTCGCGGATCGGGGTCGCCTGCGTGACATCTTCGGGTGACGATCCAGGCAAGTGGACCTCCGGAAAAGCGACAGGAGACTGCGGCAGCGCAGTCTCCTCCATACGCGACCGCGATAAGGGCCTGACGCGACGCCCGTCGCCGGCTCGGCCGACGACTCGCGCAGGATAGCGACCGCGCCCGGACCGGGGCAAGCAGTCGCTCACCGGTATCATCGGCCGATGGGAGCGCATCCGCCGTGACGCGATGACTGGCGGCCTGGCGATCACCCTGCTCGCCGCGTTGGGCACTGCTCTCGTGCTCGGTGCCCTCGCCCACCGGCTCGGGATGCCGGCCATCATCGGCTACATCGCAGCGGGCCTGGTCGTCGGGCCGTTCACGCCGGGGTTCGTCGCCAATCGCGACGAGGTGCAGGAGTTCGCCGAGATCGGCGTGGCCCTGCTCATGTTCAGCATCGGACTTCGCTTCCGCCTGCCTGAATTGTTCGAGGTCGGGCGCACCGTGCTCGTGGGCGCACCTCTGCAGGTCTTGATCACCGTTGGCCTCGGTGTCGGCGCGGGCCTGTTGCTGGGCGAGTCGCTGGTCGAGTCGCTGTTCATGGGAGCGGTGGCCAGCGTCGCCTCCACGGTGGTCCTGGTGAAGGTGGCCGGCGAGGCGGTGCTCGGCGGCACCCTGCATGGCCGGATTGCCCTGTCGTGGACCATCGTCCAGGACCTGATCACGGTCGTGCTGGTGGTGATCCTGACCGCGATCGCCGCTCCGTCGGATCAGCCGCTGCTGGATGGCGTGATCTCGACCACTGTGGCGATGGGCTTCGTTGCGGCGGTGCTGCTGATCGGATCCCGCATCCTGCCGGCCATCCTGGGTCGCGTGGCTCTCCTGGGCTCACGCGAGCTCTTCGTGGTGGCGGTGGCCGTGGTCGCCATCGGGACAGCGGCCGCGGCGGAGGCGGTGGGCGTGTCCGTGGCCCTGGGCGCTTTCGTGGCCGGTCTGGCGCTGGCGGAGTCCGACCTGGCGGCCAGTGTGCTGGGCGAGGTCGTCCCACTTCGCGAGCTGTTCGCGACCATCTTCTTCGTGTCGGTGGGGATCATCCTCCAGCCGGCCGCGATGCTTGCCGGCTGGCCGGTGGTGCTGATCCTCCTGGTGGTCATCGTCCTCGGCAAGGGCCTGCCGATCGCGGCCATCGTGCGCGCGGGTGGCCACAGGCTGGGCACGGCCTTTCGGACTGGCGGCCTCCTTGCGCAGGGCGGCGAGTTCAGCTTCGTGCTCGCAACAGTCGGGCTACAGCTGGGAGCGCTGGACGTCGACACCTTCAGCCAGGCGATGGGAGCCGTGGTGCTCTCCATCCTGTTGGCCGCGCCGGCCGCGGCCGTTGCCACCCGGCTGGGCGACTGGCTGGATGGACGGTTCCCCGCTCCGCCGCCCGGGGACATCGACGTATCCACCGAGCACATGCGACGTCACGTGATCGTGGTCGGCTTCGGTGCGGTGGGGCGCACCGTTGCCCGTGTGCTGGATGCCCGATCCATCCCCTGGGTCGGCATCGACGCCGACTACCCGGCCGTGCGCCGAGCGCGCGAGGCCGGCAGGCCCTTGATCTACGGGGATGGCTCAACCCCGACCATACTGGAGGCGGCACAGGTCGAGCAGGCGAGCACGATGGTGATCGCCATGGACGACGCGCTGGCCACGATGCAGGCGGCGCGCCATGCCCTGGATCGCAATGCCCGGCTCCACATCGTGGCGAGGGCTCACTCCGGGCCGGAGGAGACAGAGCTGCGTCGCATGGGAGTGGCGCGCGTGATCACCGCCGAACGTGAGCTCGGCAACGAGCTGCTGCGGCACACGCTCGGACGCTTCGGCATCAGCGACCGCGAGATCGACGCGATCCTGCGGCGAAAGGCCTAGGCCCAGGCCTCGCCGATCCTGCGCGTCAGCTCTTCGAGGCTGTCGACGATCAGCGCGGGCTGACGGTCACCCGGAGGTGATTGGATCACGCCCCACGGCCCGCGACGGATCCAGACCGAACGCATCCCGGCCGCCTGGGACGGCAGAACGTCGTTGTCGACCCGGTCGCCGACGTAGGCCACGTCGGAAGGATCAGGCCCGCCCATCAGCTCCAGCGCCCTGCCGAAGAATGCGGGCGACGGCTTGGCAACGCCGAGCTCATCCGACATCGCCATCACAGCCGGCGCGACGCCCAGCGCCCGCAGCTCCGCGGAGCGGCTGGCGGGCTGATTGGCGAGGATGGCCAGCCGGTAGCCAGCGTCCGTCAGCGCACTCAGCGCCTCCCGCGCATCGGGATAGATGTCGCGCTCCTGGAACCCGCCGTAGCGGGCCTCAACTTCAGGGATGAGCGCACGCCAATCAGCCTCCGCGAGACCGAACGTGGCGAACACGCTGCCATGCTCGCTGCCACGCGCGATGATCGCGCCGAGGGCCGCCATC
>DASSCW010000216.1:0-2641 GCA_035697465.1 Candidatus Limnocylindria bacterium
AGCCTCGGCGCGCTCAGCGTTGCCTCGCCGGTGCGCAGCCAGGCCCAGGTAGAGGTGGCCCAAGTAACGCCACGGCAGGCCGCCTCGCTCGCCGATGTCCACGATCTGCGGACCGAGCGCCTCCACCTGAGGCAGATCGCCGAGCATCGCCGCGAAGCGGATCCGGTCGGAGAGCACCATGAAGGCCGAGCCGAGGTGGCCCAGCCGCTCGGCGAGGCCGAGCGTCTTGTCGGCGAGGCGTGTCGCCTGCTCGCGACTGCCGAGATTGCCGTCTTCATAGATCACGAACGCCTGCACGCTACAGAGATCCCACAGCGCACTCTCCCGCTCGAACGTCTCGGCGGCCCGCAGGCCGACCCGGACTCCCTCCGCGAACTCGGCGTAAACGAAATGGTGGATGGTCTGCATGTGCAGAACGTCGGCCATGGCCCGCTCGTTGCCCACCAGCTCAGCAAGCGCACGCGCCTGGTCGAATATGGCCCTCGCTGCGGCATAGTCGCCACTTACGCTGATCGCAAACGCCTGCGCTGATAGCAGGCGAGCTTTATCTGCGCTGACGGTGTTGCCGAGTGCCGCCAGTGTCGACCGCCCGACTTCCACTCCTTCGATGAACCGGGCAGTCCACACGAGCTGGTACACCATGGCCCAACCCAATCGACCGATGGCCTCGACTTCTCCGAGCGTCTGGTAGCGGTTCAACGCATCGTTCATCGTGCTCAGCGCGTCCTCCCACCGGCCCACATTGCGAAGCGCCATCGCCAGCCGCTCCAGCAACTGCGCACGGACAAGTTGGCCATCCTTCGGCATGAGCGACAGCGCCTTATCGAAATAGCCGACAGCGTCGTCGAAGGCCGCAGCGTCGTACGCGCGGTCACCCGCGATGGTTAGGTAATGAACCAGGCTGGCTCTATCCCCGAAGCGCCCGGCATGGGACAGGTGGTAGGCGAGCTCGCCGGCGTGCGCCTCGAGATCGTCGGAGTAGAGGCGCGAGATTGCCGTAGCCGCCTGGAGGTGCAGCTGCTCGCGCTTGATGGCAGAGACGCTGGACAGCAGCGTCTGCCGGATCAGCTCGTGGCTGAACATGAGCTCGCCAGCGGCTTTGCCGGACGTGATGAGCCTTGCTCGCTCCGCTTCGTCGAAGGCATCGACCTGCACGTCAGGGCCAGCCTCGGCGATCTCGCCGACCAGCTCGGAGGCGAACACCCTGCCTGACACAGCGGCCGCCACCAGCACCTCGCGGGTGGACGCAGACAGACGGCCCAGCCGTTGCCCTAGTACTAGCCGGATGCCTTCGGGCACCGACACCTCATCCGCCTCCAGGTCAGCACGCATCCGGCCGTCCGCGTCGAGTAGAACGCCGGACTCTACGAGGTGCAGATAGACCTCCTCCACAAAGAACGGGTTGCCCTCGGTCTCGCGGTCGATCACGCGTACCAACTGCTCCGGCACCGGCTGCCTCGCCAGCGCCCGCAGCATCGCGTGTACGCCATCGAAGGAGACCCGGCGCAGGTTCACACGCTCCACCAGGCGCCGTCGCCGCAGCTCGCCGACGACCCGAGCCAGCGGATGATCGAGATCCACTTCGATGTCCCGGTAGGTTCCGAGCACCAGCACCGGCATCTCAGGCAGCAGGGGCGCTAAATACTCGGTGAGCAGCAGGGTTGATTCATCGGCCCAGTGCAGGTCCTCCAGGACCAGGAGCAGCGGCTGGCCCTGCGCGGCGCGGCCGATGAACCCGCCGAAGTTGTTCCACACATAGCGGCGTGCCAGCTCCGCCGGCAGCTCTACAGGCGGCGGGATGTTCGGGAAGGCGCGCCGTAACTCCGGTGCGATACGGGCGATCTCCGCGGCCACGTCGCCAAGCGCTTTCCACAGCTCCTGCGAGCTCCGCGGGCTGCTGATTACCTGTTCGATGATCTCGACATAGGGCAGGTACGGCCGGGCGCCGCCCATCTCCACGCAGTGCCCGGTAAGCTCGCGCATCCCACGCGCTTGGGCCTCCTCGGCGATCTCAGCCACCAACCGCGACTTGCCGACGCCGGGCTCGCCGGCGACCTAAGCGAGCCTGCCGTGCCCGGCGAGCGTGTCGTCCACGAGCCGGCGCAGGCTGGCACGCTCGGCTTCTCGCTCGACAAACGGCGTCAGCACTGCCGGTACCGCGCTGGGCCGCACTCCCACCGCGGTGTCGCTCCAGGCCACCTCGTACAGGCGCCAGCGCTCTGGGAAACCCCGCAGCCAGAAAAGTCCCAAGTCCCGGAATGACAAATCCAGCTGTGGCTCCGCGTGCTTACGCACCTCGTCCGAAGTGAGGATCTGCCCGCCGACCGCCTCGACCATCACCTGCGCCGCGGCATGCACGGCCTGCCCATACAGGTCGCCGTCGCGCTCGCTGACTTGGCCGGTGTGGATACCGATGCGGATCTCGACCGCGCGCTGCGGGTCAGCGATGTTGTGCTCGAGCAACGCCGCTTGGATGGCGGCGGCGGCCCGGACAGCTGCCACGGTGGACGGGAAGGAGATGAGAAATCCGTCTCCCATGGACTTGCGTACGCGGCCGTCAAACGCCGTGACCTGGTCGTGGACGATTGCTGCCTGCATCCCCAGGATGTCGTCGGCGTCACCGTCGCCACGGGCCCGCCGC
>DASSCW010000217.1:0-3430 GCA_035697465.1 Candidatus Limnocylindria bacterium
AACGACTACTACTACGACCTCTCGGCCGGTTCGCAGGGTGCGCTGAGCAAGGCGCTCGCCAACGCCAACCGCCGCCTCTACCACCAGCGTGGCCGGCTGGGCATCCCGCGGCGATCCGGGGTCAGCATCATCGCCATGGCCATCCGGGGCCGCGAGGCGCACGTGGCGAAGCTTGGCCCGGCGGCGGCGGTCATCCTGCGCGAGGGGCGCATGTACGAACTGCCGCCCCCTCCGGCCGTGCACGAGGAGGATCCGCGGGTCCGCGAACGCCGGGTGGCGGCCACCTTGGGCGAGGCCCAGGAGATCCAGCCCTACACCTGGCACGGCGAGCTGGCGGCGAGCGATCGCCTTGCCCTCGTCAGCCGCAACCTGGCGCAGGTCGTCGGCGTCGACGAGCTGAAGCAGGCGCTGGCGACCCTGCGCCCCGCGGCGGCCGTCGAGCACGTGGAGCGGCTCTTCCAGATTCGTGGCGGCAAGGGCTCGGACGGCATCCTGGCCATCGAGATCATGGAGTTGCCACTGACGGCGACCACGCGGCAGCTGGAGCCGGTGCGCCCGGCCGAGCCTCTGGCCGGCCTGCCCGACCAGAGCCCGGTTCCGCTGGCCGACGCAATTGGCCGCTTCCTGCATCGCATGGGCGACGCCATCGACGGTTTGCAGGCGCTGCTCGGCCGCGTGGTCCTGTACGGCTTCAACTTCCTGCTCGCCTTCATCCCGCGGCGGCGGCCGCACTACCCGCGCCAGATTCTGCGCACCGCCGCGGTGGAGGAGGGCCGCCGCAGGCGACTCGGCCTGGTGGGGATGGCCGGCGTGGCCGGCATCCTGGCCGTTGGGACGAGCGTGGCCAGCCTCCCTGCCGTGTCGCCAACCGAGGCCATCCCGCAAGCCCTGGTAGCGCGCGAGGCGATCGAGGAGGCGAGCGAGCTGGTCGGCATGGTGGCGGAGCAGGTCGACGGCAGGGATCTGGTCGAGCGCGCGCCCGAGGCGGCGACCGAGCTGCTGAATGACGCGCACGCCGCGCTGCAGCGCGCGGAGGCGGCCGGCATCGCGCCGACCTCGCTCGACCGGTTGCGCGATCGGGTGGACAGCGGCCTCGACCGGATCTATGCAGTCGGCCGCCTGGACGAGGCGACGACCGTGGCCGACCTCGCCGCCGCGTACCAGAACCTGGATCCGCTCGACATGGTGGTGGCCTCCGATGGCTCGCTGTGGGTCGCTGACGTGGGCCGCGGCCGTCTCCTCCGGGTCGACCCGGCCAGCGGCCAGACCACCGTCGTCTATCGGTCCGGACAGGCGATCGGCGAGCGCACCGGCGGGGCGCCATGGATGCTCGCCACCGCCGCGACCGACGTGGTGCTGGTCGACCGGGAGCGGCAGGCGTGGCGCTTCGACCTGGCCGAGATGGAGCCGCGGCACCTGACCCTTCCCGGCCTGGCCGACGTGGGCGGACGAAGCCGGCTCCTCGCAGCCCTGCAGCATCGGCCACCCCTCGAGATCTTCAACCTCTACGTGGTCGACGTCGCGCGCGAGGAGGTGCGCAAGTGGTCGGCCAGTGACGTCGTGCCGGTGGTCTACGCGCGCCGTCCCGAGCGCTTCCTGACCGAGGCGCCCGACCTGTCACCGGCGTCGGCTCGCGACCTGTTCGTGGACGTCAGCCTCTGGCTGCTGCAGGCGAACACGGTCACGCGCGTCAACTTCGGCGAGCCGCTGCCGCAGGAGGACTACTCCCTCGACCCGCCTCCGGACGCCGAGGTGCGGCTGCAGGTCGACTACCAGCTGCTCGACGGGGCCACCATCGGCGACCGCGAGCTGTTCTACGTCTACGACGCCGCCAACGCCAGGATCGTCGCTTTCCAGCGCGCGGACGGAGCCTTCGTGCGGCAGTGGCTGGCGCCCCGCCGCGGCATCTGGGCAGGCGTGCTCGACGAGGTCGTGGCCATGAGCGTCGGTTCGGTCGCCGATGGGCCGCCCGTGGCGGTCCTGCTCACCCCGGATCGTGTGGTCCGGGTCGTCCTGGAGTAGGCCGACTAGAATCGGTTCCATGCGCGACCAGCCCTTCGGCCGGGTACGGCTGATCGAGATGGTGGTGGAGAGTGTCCGCGTCCATATGCTCTCAAGCCAGCACGTGGTGATCCTCAAGGAGTCCGAGCGGGACCGATATCTCCCGATCTGGATCGGTCCTGCGGAGGCGAACGCCATCGCGATGCGGCTGCAGGGCCTCAGCGCGGAGCGACCACTCACCCACGACCTGATGGTCAGCGTGCTCGGCGCGCTCAACTCGAGCCTGAGCCGGGTGGTTGTCACGCACGTGACCGATGGCACCTTCCACGCCCGCCTCTACCTGGAGCTGGCCGACGGCAGCGAGGCGGAGATCGACTCGCGCACATCGGACGCGATCGCCATCGCCGTGCGCACCGGGTCCACGATCTACGCCGACGAGCGCGTGCTCGACGAGGCGGGCGTCGAGCCTGAGCTCGACGAGAGCGGGGAGTCAGACGAGAAGCTCGCCGTCTTCCGCGAGTTCGTCAATTCCCTGGACGTGGACCTCGAGTCCGGGGAGAGCCCGCCGCCCGAAGAGAGCAGCTGATCTACTCCCTCGTCTCCGCGTAAAGCCGGCCGACGAATCGTCCCAGTTCACGCCACCTGTGCACCGGTGGCCGAATTTCCCTCGTCCAGCTTCCAAATTCACGCCCTGTGGGAAACGGGACGCCCCAGTCCCGCATGAAGGCGTTTGGTGCACACCTCGCGTGAATCTGGGCGGTTCGCGCGGACGCGCGACCCGCTCCCTCAGTCAGTCGCGCGCCGAGAGGACCTCGTCGCGACGGGTCCAGAGCGCCCAGCGCAGGACCGCGAGGTCGCGGAAGGTGCGCAGGATCTTCTTGAAGCTGGCCCCGGTGTTCGTCCCCGCCGCGCGCGGGTAGTGGTTGACGCCGACCTGCGCCATGCGGACGCCCCGCGCCCGCAGCTTGATGAGCAGCTCCGCCGACAGGAAGGGGCCGTCAGCGTCCAGGCGCAGGCCCTCGAACACCTCGCGGCGAAAGAGCTTCATGGCGCAGTCGATGTCGCGCACGCGCAGGCCAAAGGCCACCGACACGATCGCGTTGTAGGTCTTGGCGATGAAGATGCGATGGAACGGGTCCCTGCGCTTGATCCGGTAGCCGATCACCGCGTCGACCGGCCGCCGCTCGTCGTTCAGCCGATCGAGCAGGCGCGACATCTCCTTGAGGTCGAACTGCAGGTCGCCGTCGCTGAAGGAGATCAGCTCGCCGCGGGCGTTGGCGAAACCTGACTTGAGCGCTCCGCCGTAGCCCCGGTTCGGCTGGTGATGCACGCGGACCCGGGAGTCAGCCGCGGCCAGCTCATCGGCCAGCTCAGGCGTCCGATCGGACGAGCCATCGTCCACGGCCAGGACCTCGATCGAGCCATCCAC
>DASSCW010000218.1:0-8941 GCA_035697465.1 Candidatus Limnocylindria bacterium
CGTTGCGTTGCTCACCAGGACGCGCATCGCGCCGCTGCCGTCATCGAGGTCGAGGGCGATCCCACTCGTCAGCGTGCTGGGCGTTGCCGTGATGGCACCCGCGACCACGATCAGCTCGCCCTCCAGGGACTCACCGATGCCGCTGGTGCTCGCGGCCTCCGCCGCGGGCTCCAGCCCTGGGCCGATGATGCGCACGGCGCTCGCATCGGCCCTGATCGTGCGCTGGCTGAAGCGGTCGTCGACGGCGCCGGTGACGCTGATCCGCTGACCACGCGCGAAGGTGCCTTCGGACAGGAGGACGGCGATGCCGCCGGTGGCATCCACCAGGTAGCCGCCGCCGTCGGTGAAGGCGCTGTCGGTCAGCGTCGTGCCCTCGACCGTCACGACGCTGCCGTCCGGCATGACGCGAGCGGCCGCGATCGTGAGCGGCGAAGGTGGGGATGGCGAGGCCGAGGGCGTGACGGATGGCTCCGGGCTCGGCGTGCTGCTGGGCTCGGGCGTTGGCGTGGCGGTACCGTTTGACGTCGGCTCCGGCGTGTCGCCGATGGTCGGCGACGGCGTGGCGGTCGGCGATTCGGCTGGGCTCTCGCTTGGCTGTGGCGTGCCCACGGGGATCGGCGGCGAAAGGGTGTTCTGCGGGTCGGGCGTGAGCAGGTCGACGAAGTCCACGCTGTTCTGGTCGCTGTCCTGCCCGGAGCCCATGCTCCCGCCCGGCAACCGCTCCAGGGAGTGGCCCGCCGGCGGCGGTGCGGCCGGCACGCCCTCCAGCCACGTGCTGGTCGCGTTTCCCCAGCCAGCGGCGTCGATCGCCGACGACGCGCCCAGGATGCGGATCGCGACGCTGCCGCCGGTCGCCGCCAGGCCGTTCGTGTAGGTGACGTCGGCCACGCCCGCGAACACGCCCGCGTCATTGGCGATCAGGACATGGTTCCCTTGCGCGATCGATGGCGCGCCGGCTGCCCAGGATGCCTTGCGCGTGATGGTTCCGCCGCTGGCGGTGACATAGATCACCTCCAGCCCTTCCAGCGGCAGCACGTCCGGCCCCGGGTTGTAGATCTCGATGAACTCGTCCGAGGCGCTCGCCCCGCCGGTCATGACCTCGCTCACCACGAGGTGCGTCGTCGGCTCAGCCGCAAGATCCTGTGTCAACGCCGCCGACGCGGCGTCTGTCGCCCGCTCGTTGAAGGCGACGACCGTCGGCAGCGGGGCCAGCATGACGATCGCCGCGGCAGCGACGGCGAGGCAGCGGCGGCCGGCCTGCGACAGCCGATGAGGACGGGTCGAGATCACCAGGGCACCTCCAGCGGAGGCGGCGCAGGCGGGTGTCGGGAGCGCGCAGCATCGAGGTGCGTGCTTACCGCGCGCTTAACGGCCGCTTACCGTCCACTGCGCCGGGCCGGCCGGCCGTCTCGCGTACAATCCGCCACCAATGTCGAATCGCAGCCGCCGGGACGCGGCGTCACGCGCCGAGGCTCGCCGGCGGTCCCGCCTGCTCGAGCGCGGCGAGGAGCTGGCCGTCGACGAGTCCGAAGAGACAGAATCCGACGGACGTCCGCCTGCCGCCCCAGGAGGCTTCCTCGGACGGCTCTTCCCGCCCGCCCCGCCGTTGCCGAATCGTCCAGATCCCCTGGCGGGATTCCACTACCAGGGTCCCTTCCGATCGGTCGTCGCGGCCGGCTACGTACTCGCGAAACATCCGCGCGCCTGGCTGCTTCCGGCGATTCCATGGGCCGCCGCACAGACGTTGTCTCGCCTCAGCCCGCAGGACTACAGCCCGGTCCAGATCACCACGGTGCTGATCAGCGTGTTCGCGATCATCGCGGCCGGCTGGATCGGCTGGGAACGGCCGTGGTTGTTCGGCCTCGCCGCCACCGTGGCCGGGACGATGATCCAGGGCATCTTCCTCGCGCTGCTGCTCGGCACCCTGGGTGTCGAGGAGCTCGAACCGTGGCGCCTCTTCATCGGCATCGTCTTCTTCCAGATCCTGCAGTTGCAATGGATCCTCGGCGGATTCATCGGCTGGTACGGCGGTTATCTCCGCCGCCGCATGTCCGTCCCAACCACCGCGTCTGAGAGGCGTCGCAGCCGTCGCTGAACGGCGCCAAGATCGGCATAGTTCTTGCAACCCTCGCGAGCCCGAAGGCGTCGGCGGGTTCTGCCCGACCGGCACCCACGGGAATTGGACCGTCGCCAATGGAAGCTCGGGCCGGCGGTGACATTCGTGGTCCGTCCCGTCGGTTGTGGCGTGGATTCGCCCGTCGCCTCGCCTGGAGCCGTCGCAGCTCGGGACCCTCCGTACCGGAGCTGCGACGGCTCCTCTTTGTGCCCGTCGCGCCCCGCATGACCGGCGTCAGCCAGCGGCAGGCACCGTTGCCGGTTGCCCGGGCATGAGATGGGCGGCCTCGGCATCGCGAGCCGCCTCCAGCGCCGCCGCGTAGCCGACCGCCAGGCCAAGCACCTCCCCGGTCGAGCGCATCTCCGGCCCGAGCGCGGCGGATACCCCGGGCAACCGCCACAGCGAGCCGATCGGCGCCTTGACCGCCACCAGCCCGGAGTCCGCGGCCAGGCCAGGTGCCAGGCCGACATCGGCAAGCGAGGCGCCCAGTGCGCAGCGGACGGCGTCCGCCACCACGTCACGGCCGGTGGCCTTGGCCACGATCGGCACCGTGCGGCTCGCACGCGGGTTGGCCTCGATCACCACCACGCGGTCGCCGCCGACGACCATCTGCACGTTCAGGATGCCGCGCAGGCCAAGCGCCAGCGCGATCCGCCCGGCCGCCTCTGCGGCGGCCTCCTGCCGGGCGCGGCTGAGCCGATGGGGGGGTACCACCGCCACCGAGTCCCCGGAGTGGACGCCGGGTGGATCGAGCTGCTCCAGGATGCCCGGCACGCACCAGTCGGCGCCATCCGAGATCGCGTCCACATCCAGCTCGACGCCGTCGACCATCTCGTCCACGCGCAGCGGCCAGCCGATCTCGGTGGCGAGCAGCGCTGTCACATCGGCTTCGGTGCTGAGCACCGCAATGCCGCGACCGCCGATCACCCACGACGGCCGCACGATGACCGGCATGCCGAGCGTGGCGATCGCTTCGCGCAGCTCGCGCTCGTCCGATGCCAGCTGGCCGCGCGGACCGGTCAAACCAAGCCGATCCAGCAGACCGGCGAATCGCTCACGGTCCTCGGTGATCTCGATCGCCTCGGCAGTGAGTCCGGCGATCGGCACATCGGCGTAGGCCAGGTCCTTGGCAAGGTCGATCGCCGTCTGGCCACCGAAGGTGAGCACCACGTGCGGCGGCTCGCCGGTCAGGGCGCGCTCGTGGTCGATGACGTCCAGCACGCCCTCTGTGTCAAGCGGCTCGAAGTAGAGGCGTGAGCACGCGTCGTAGTCGGTCGACACCGTCTCGGGGTTATTGTTGATGACCACCGCGTCGAGGCCCATGTCCCGGATCGCCCAGGCCGCTCGCACCGAGCAGTAGTCGAACTCGATCCCCTGCCCGATGCGGATCGGGCCTGATCCCACCACGATCACGCTGCGGCGGTCGGTCGGCGGCGGCACTTCATCGGTGGCGTAGGAACTGTAGAAGTACGGTGTCTCCGCCGGGAACTCGCCGGCGCAGGTGTCCACCCGCCGGTAGGCGGGCGCGATACCCGCCCGTGCGCGGGCACGCCGCACGGCCACTGCGGGCACACCGGACAGCATCGCGATGTCGGCGTCGCCGAAGCCGGCACGTTTCGCGTCGAGCAGCGGTGCGCCGACGATCCCCCGCTCTGCCTCGACGAGCTCGGCCAGCCGCTCGGTGAACCAGGGTGCGATCCCGGTGGCAGCCGTCAGGGCGGCAGCATCGGTCCAACCGTGGCGCAGCAGACCCACCATGCGCCACAGGCGCGTGTCAGTGGCCGCCAGGAAGGCGTCGCGGTCGTCCGGGGGCCGATGGCTGAGCCCCCACGCCGGATCCTCCCAGGTCCAGCCGCGCCCGCGCGGCTCGAGCGAGCGGATTGCCTTCAGCAGCGCGGGTCCGAACTCGCGGTCGATGGCCATTGCCTCGCCGGTCGCCTTCATCTGGACGCCGAGAGAGCGGTCGGCAGTCGGGAACTTGTCGAACGGCCAGCGCGGCAGCTTGACCACGACATAGTCGACCGCCGGCTCGAACGCCGCCGAGCCGATGCCGGTCGCCGGGTTCGGCAGCTCGTCGAGCCGCTTGCCCAAGCCCACGAGCGCAGCCACGCGGGCGATCGGGTAGCCGGTCGCCTTCGAGGCCAGCGCGCTGGAACGGCTCACGCGTGGGTTGACCTCGATCACGCGATAGTCGGACCCGTCCGGCGAGACCGCCAGCTGGACGTTGCAGCCGCCTTCCAGGCGGAGGGCGCGCACGATCTTCAACGCGCAGCGACGCAGCCGCTGGACGAGCGGGTCCGGCAGGGTCTGGATCGGCGCCACCACGATGCTGTCCCCCGTGTGGACGCCCATCGGGTCCAGGTTTTCCATCCCGCAGATGGCGATCGTGGTGTCGGCCGCGTCGCGGATCACCTCAAACTCGATCTCGTACCAGCCCAGCAGCGATCGCTCGACCAGCACCTGTCCGATGGGACTGGCCGCCAGACCATGCGCAATCCGCTCCCGCGCCTCTGTTTCGTCCATCGCGAAGCCGCCCCCACCACCGCCCAGCGTGAATGCTGGTCGTACGACCACCGGCGCGTTCAGGTGACGCACGAAGGCGAGACCGTCTTCCACCGACTCCACCACCGCGCTCTCCGGGACCGGCTCACTTATACCGGTGACCAGCGTCCGGAAGCCACCCCGATCCTCGGCGGCACGGACGGCCGCCAACGGTGTCCCTAGCACGCGCACGCCGTAGCGTTCGAGCACGCCCGCATCGTCGAGGGCGACCGCCAGGTTGAGCCCGGTCTGTCCGCCGAGTGTCGGCAGCAGCGCGTCCGGGCGGTGCTCCGCGATGACGCGCTCCAGGTAAGCCACTGATAAGGGCCCGATAAGTACCGTGCCGCCAACATCCGGATCGGTCATCACGGTGGCGGGGTTCGAGTTGACCAGCACCGTCTCGACGCCCTCGCCGCGCAGCGCCAGACAGGCCTGGACGCCGGCGTAGTCGAACTCGGCGGCCTGGCCGATGACGATCGGTCCGGAGCCGATCACCAGGACGCGGCGCGGCAGCGTCATGCCGGGCGTCGCGCCGCGGTTACCGCGATGTCGAAGATGCGTGCGGCGTCGATCGGTCCGGGAGCTCCTTCGGGATGGAACTGGACCGATGCGATCCGTCCGGAGGCGTGCGCCAACCCCTCCACCGTGCCGTCGTTCAGGTCGCGATGGCTGACCCGATACGCCGCCGCCGCCAGCTCAGGCGCGTCGAGGACTGCCACCTCGTGGTTGTGGGCGCCGATATCCACTTGACCCGTGGCCGTATCGATCACGGCGTGGTTTCCGCCATGGTGCCCCACCGCCAGCCGGCGGGTTGGCGCGCCGGCGGCGAGCGCAAGCAGCTGATGTCCCAGACAGACACCCAGGATGGGTGGCCCCCCCGCGGTGGCGGACGCCGCCAGCTCGCGCACGGCGGCAATCTGTGGCGCCATCCGGGCCGGATCACCGGGTCCGGGCGAGAGGACGACGAGGTCCGGTTCGGTGGCGAGCACGTCGGCCGCGGTTGCGTCGTGCGGCAGCACTCTGATCGCCAGCCCTCGGTCTGTAAGCGCGCGCAGGAGCGCCCGCTTCACCCCGTAATCGACGAGGGTGGCTCGCGCGGTCAGCGGCCCAATTGGCGCGAGCTCGTACGCTGTCGTGGTCGAGACCGCGGCAACGTGGTCCACCGACTCCCAGGCAGGCGTCGCCAGTGCCGCCTCGACCGCCAGCGCATGGTCGAGCCCGTCGTCGGGGAGGATCACTGCCCGGCGCGCCGCCCCTCGCCGCAGCTCCAGGGTCAATGCGCGTGTGTCGATGCCCTCAAGGGCCGGGATGCCGGCGTCGCGCAGCAGCTCCTCCATGGCGATGCCCGGACCGGCCGGCGGGGTCACCAGGCGGGTCACCACCAGCGCGCGAGCCTTGACGCTATCGGACTCGAGCTCGCCGGGGTCGATCCGGTAATTGCCGGCCATCGGGTGGGTCAGGACCACGATCTGACCGGCGTAGGAGGGATCGGTCAGGATCTCGCCCCAGCCGGTGGCGGCGGTCGTGAAGATGAGGTCGCCCTGTGCCGGCAGCTGTGCCCCACGCAGGCGGCCGGCCAGCACGCTCCCGCCCTCGAGCGCGAGCAGGCCGGGCATCGCCGGAGACGAAAACGACGCCGTCCGCTGGTCGGCGGCTGGCGTCGTCGTGGTTCGGCTCAGGGTCTGCACGCTGCTCCTTTCCGGCCTCACTGTGCCGGGCTTAAAGGACCAGCGGCAGTCTATCGCATCAGCCTGGAGCGGGCGGCCGCTCATCGCCGACCGGCGTCGTCGCCAGGCGGCGGCGGAGCGGTGGGCCGAACCGGAGTGCCAGCAGGACCGCCACGCCGGTCACGAGCGCCAGCGGCAGGATGACGATCGCCAGCCAGATCAGGAGGTCGGTGACGGCCTGGCCCACGCCGACCAGCGTGGCAACCGCGGCATTCAGCGTTGCGATCGGGTCCCATCCCTCCGCCGCGACCTCGATCGGTCGCGAGACCGGCACCAGGGTGACGGTCAGCGTAGAGAGCGCCGCCAACCCGTTGAGCTGCTCGAGCTGTGCCTGGTGCTGCTCGATCTGCCCGCGCACGTCGTCCAGCCGCGACTGCACCGACAGGATCTCCTCCACCTGCTCGGCGCGATCGACCAGCGCCCGGTACTGCCGTTCCGACGCCTCCAGGTTGTGGATTCGCGCTTCGAGGTCGACGATCGAGGAGGTCGCATCGACCTCGCCGGTCGCCTCGGCGCGCACCTCGCCATCCATCTCGCGCAGCCGCGTGAGCGCCTCCTCGAAGCGGTCCGCCGGGACGCGCAGCGTCAGGGTCGCCGGATCGTCCTCGTCCCCGGCGCGGGAGTCCCCGACGTAGCCGCCGAGCACCAGCGCCATGGCGCGGACCTCGCCAACAGCCGGTCCGATGCGCTCGACCTCGAGCGTGATCTCGCCGGTCTTGATGATCTTCCGCTCGGCGAGGTCCGCGAATGGCGCCGAGCCCGGCTGATTGCCGCCCTGCTGATTCGACGACGGCTGTGCTGCTGCAGACGCCGCGGCGCCTCCCCCTTCGCCGCCCCCGGCGCTCGAGGCCGTCGACCCGCAGGCGGCCAGAACGAGGCTCAGCAGCAGACTGCTTGCGGCGAGCGCCACCGCTGGCGGAGGACCGATGCGCCGGCCTCCTCGCGAGATGCGGGGCCGCATCATGATCATGTCCCTCCTCATCTGTGCCCTGACTACGGGGCTGCCTCGTCGAACGTTCAAGCGACTACGATCTGCTGCATGGACCCCCAATCGGCAGCTGCCATGGACGACGAAGCGGCGCGCGCCGGCCTTGCCGCGCACGAGTTCGACCGCGATTGGCTGAAGCGGCACCTGGCCGACGAGCGGCGCAAGGCGAGCCTGCTGGGCGAGGCTCGCGAGGCGATCTTCGGCGCGCAGGACGGGCTGATCAGCACGCTCGCGGCGGTGACCATCGTGGCCGGAGCCTCATCGGACCAGTTCGCGGTACTGGTAGCCGGCATCGCGGTGGCGCTGGGCGGCGTCTTCAGCATGGCCGCCGGCGAGTACATGAGCAGCAAGAGCCAGCACGAGATCTTCGAGGCCCAGATCGTCGGCGAGCGGCAGGAGGTCATGGAGCGGCCCGGCGAAGCCGAGGCCGAGATGGCCTACATGTTCGAGGAGGATGGACTCCCGCCCGATGTCTCCGCGACGCTGGCCCGCGCGGTTGCGCGGCACCCGGAAGTGCTGCTCAAGACGATGGTCGAGAAGGAGCTGGGACTGACCCACCGGTTGGCGGAGGGAAGCCCGGTGCAGGGCGCGATGGTCATGGGCGGGGCCTTCGGCCTCGGCGCCGCCGTGCCGATCATCCCGTACCTGATCCTCGGTGTGGACGCGACCCCCTTCGCCGTGCTGGCCACCGCCGCCGTGCTGTTCGGCATCGGGGTCGTGAAGTCGCGTTGGACGCAACGCAGCTGGCTGCGCTCCGGCGCCGAGATCCTGCTGCTGGGAGCCATCGCCGGTGTGGCGGGCTTCTTCTTCGGCGACCTGCTGCCCACGCTGTTCGGGGTGTCCTCGATCCCTGGCTGACGCGCCGGGTCACCCGCCGTCAGAGCACCGTCTTCAGCGTCTCCAGGTCCAGGTTGCCGCCACTCACCAGGCAGGCGACGCGCTCGCCTGGCCGGGTGCGGAGGCGCCCGGCCAGCAAAGCGGCGATCGGGGTGGCCGCGGCGGGCTCCGCCGCCAGCTTCGAGCGCTCGATGAGAAGGCGCAGTCCGGCCAGGATGTCGGCCTCGCTCACGCTGACGACATCGTCCACGTGTTGCTGCACGACCTCCAGGCAGCGCTCGCCAGCGTAGGGTGCGTTGATGCCGTCGGCCAGGGTCCGCCGGTTACCGATGGGCACCGACCGGCCGGCCGCCAGCGCCTGGGCCATCGCATCGGACTCCTCGGCCTCGACCCCGACAACCCGAATTCGGGGGTCTGCATTCTTGATAGCCACGGCCATGCCGGCGATCAGCCCACCGCCGCCAACCGGCACGATCACTGTTTCGACACCTGGCACGTCCTCCAGCAGCTCGAGCGCGACGGTTCCCTGACCGGCCATCACCGCCTCATCGTCGAACGGATGGACGAGCGTCAGCTGCCGCTCTGCCATGAGCCTCTGGCAGAGCTCCCAGATGTCGCCGTCGGTAAGGATGACCTCGCCGCCGTACGCACGCGTGGCGGCAACCTTGGCGGGCACCGCATCGGCCGCCATCACGATCGTGGCGTGCGTGCCAAGCGCGGTCGCCGCGTAGG
>DASSCW010000219.1:0-10109 GCA_035697465.1 Candidatus Limnocylindria bacterium
CCGAACCGTCGTAGTTGGGCACGAAATCGACGGTTTCCTTCTCGATGTCGGCCAGCATCTCGTCGGTGATGCCCGACATCCGCGCCTCGGTGTAGCGCATGGCGGCGGGAGGGTCGCCGTCGACCGAGCCGAAGTTGCCCTGACCGTCGACAAGCGGATAGCGCAGGCTGAAGTCCTGCCCCATGCGGACCAGGGTCTCGTAGAGCGCCAGGTCGCCGTGCGGGTGGTACTTGGCCATCGCCTCCCCGACGATGCCGGCGCACTTCCGGTAGGACGCGGTCGAGCGCAGCCCCATCTCGTGCATCGTGTAGAGGATTCGCCGATGCACGGGCTTGAGCCCATCCCGCACATCCGGCAGCGCGCGGGCCACGATCACGCTCATGGCGTAGTCGATGTACGCCGAGCGCATCTCGTCCTCGATCGCGACCGGCCGGACGTTTCCGGCGTTCATCACCATGCTGCTGGTCCTACCTCACGGTCCGTGGCGTTTGTGTCGTTTCGGTCGCAGGCTTGCTGTAACGCGCCTTCAGCCCGGCCTTCTGTGTCGGGCTGGCGCCGAGGAAGCGACCCTCCGCCTCGGCCACCATGCGGCCATCCGCGCCGTGCACCTCGCCGCGCACGTGATAGATCCGGCGGCGGCGCTGGTCCACCCAGCCGCGAGCGGTGAGCGTCTCTCCCGGGTTGGCAGGGGATCGATAGCGAATCTGCATCTCGGCCGTGACCGCCCACGAGTCGTAGCTGGAGGGGGCCCAGGCCATCACCTCGTCGAGCAGCGTGGCCAGCAGGCCGCCGTGCACCTTGTCCTCCCAGCCGACGAAGTCGGAACCGGGCGTCCAGGTCGTCGTGGCCTCGCCCTCCCCGAGCTCAATGTGCAGGCGCATACCGATTGGGTTCGTGTCGCCGCAGGCGAAGCAGTTGTGGTCGGCGAATGCGTAACGCCGACCGTCGGCGGCGACGATCGATCGGCTGTCGCCGATCAGCCGGCTGCGGCGCTGGGTGGCGCTCGTCACCAGGTCTCGTCCTCGTCGTCCGCCCAGCGGCCGGGATCCAGGAACTCGTCGTCCGGCCGGCGGCGAAGGCACTGATCGGCGATGGCCAGCGCGAAGGCGTGGCTGACGGCGTAACCGTCCCGCAGGAAGTTCACTGCCTCGCGTCGATCACCGACGCCATTGGACTCGAGCAGCTCGCACCACTCGTCGAGCTTGCGGCCGGTCTTGTTCTCGACCTGGCGGATGTCGGCCACGTGTCGGCTTGGCATCGGTCTCTCATTCGCTCCGGCTGCTAGAAGTCGAGGTTGCGCACCTTGCGCGCTTCGCCGCGGATGAAGTCGCGCCGCGGCTCCACCCGCTCGCCCATCAGCGTGCTGAAGACCTCGTCGGCCGAGGAGGCCTCCCGCACCGAGATCTGCAGCAGGGTCCGGGTGTCGGGATTCATGGTGGTCTCCCAGAGCTGATCGGCGTTCATCTCGCCCAGCCCCTTGAAGCGCTGGACGCTGATGTTCTTGGTCTTCCCCTCGCGTGAGAGCTCCTTGATCGCAAGGTCGCGTTCCTTCTCCGTCTGGGCGTAGCGCGTGACCTTGCCGGTGCTGACCCGATACAGCGGCGGCTGGCAGAGGTACAGGTACCCCTGGTCGATCACCTCCGGCATATGCCGGAAGAAGAACGTCAGCAGCAGGGTGCTGATGTGGGCGCCGTCCACGTCGGCGTCGCTGAGCAGGCAGATGCGGTGGTAGCGCAGCTTGGTGATGTCGAACTGGTCGCCGATGCCGGCGCCGAGCGCGATGATCAGTGGCCGGATCTTTTCGCTCGACAGGACGCGGTCCAGGCGAGCCTTCTCGACGTTCAGCATCTTGCCGAACATCGGCAGCACGGCCTGGAAGCGGCGGTCGCGGCCTTGCTTGGCCGATCCACCAGCCGAGTCGCCCTCCACGATGTACAGCTCGCTGCGCGCCGGGTCGCGCTCCTGGCAGTCTGCCAGCTTGCCCGGCAGCGCCATCCCGTCCAGCGCTCCCTTGCGGATGACAAGGTCGCGCGCCTTGCGGGCGGCCTCGCGCGCGCGGGCGGCCGTCAGGCTCTTCTCGATGATCCGACGGCCGTCCGCCGGGTTCTCCTCGAGGTGCTGGATGATCCCCTCGGTCACCACGCGCTGGACGATGCCCTTCACGTCCGCGTTGCCGAGCTTCGCCTTCGTCTGCCCCTCGAACTGCGGGTCGGTCAGCTTCACGCTGATCACGGCGGTGAGTCCTTCCCGCACGTCGTCGCCCGAGAGGTTGGCTTCCTTCTCCGAGAGCGTCGAGGACTTGCGCGCCCAATCGTTCAGCGAACCGGTGAGCGCGGCGCGGAAGCCGGCCACGTGCGTGCCGCCGTCGACAGTGTGGATGTTGTTGGCGAAGGCGAGCACATTCTCGGCGAAGCCGTCGTTGTACTGGAGCGCGACCTCCACGTTGGTGCCGTCGACCAGGCGCTCGACGTGGATTGGCTTCCCGTTGAGCACGTCGCGGCGACGGTTGAGGTGCCGCACGAAGCTGGTCACGCCGCCCTCGAAGAAGAAGTTCTTCTCGCGGTCGACCCGCTCATCAACCAGATGGATCCAGACGCCCTTGTTGAGGTAGGCGCTCTCCCGCAGCCGCGTGGCGATGGTGTCCCACGAGTAGTCCAGCGTCTCGAAGATGGTGGCATCCGGGCTGAAGAAGGTCCGTGTGCCGTGGCGGCGATCCCACCCGGAGTCCAGGCCCTTGTTCGCCTCGGCCTGGCCGCCACTCAGGCGCACGCGGCCGGTGGGAGCTCCGCCGTTCCTGTACTCCTGGAGGTAACGCTTCTTGTCGCGCAGGACTTCGACGCGCATGTACGAAGAGAGGGCGTTGACCACGCTCACGCCCACGCCATGCAGACCGCCGGACACCTTGTAGCCGCCGCCGCCGAACTTGCCGCCGGCGTGCAGCACGGTGTGCACCACCTCGAGCGCGTCCTTGCCGCTGGCGTGCTTGCCCACCGGGATGCCGCGCCCGTCATCCACGACTTCCACGCTGCCGTCAGCGTGGAGCGTGACGTCGATGCGGGTGGCGACATTGGCCATCGCCTCGTCGATGCTGTTGTCGACGACTTCCCAGACGAGCTGGTGCAGGCCACGCTCATCGGTCGAGCCGATGTACATGCCGGGCCGTTTGCGCACGGCCTGGAGACCTTCGAGCACCTGGATATTGGCAGCGGTGTACTCGTTGGAGGCCTTGGTGCGCCGGGTGCGGCCGGCTGGCTGGACTGTCATCGGGCCCCCTCCGGCTGTGCACTCTCAGGGACCGATGCGTCCACGGGAATCGGCGACGCGTCACCGCCTACCGCGGTGCCCGTCACGCCGCGCGTGATGATGGCGTAAATACGATCGAGCTCCTCGTCGCTGTAGAAGTCGATGACGACGCGGCCGCCCTTGCGGGTGCGCACGATCCCCACCTTGGTGGCCAGGATGCCGCGGAGCTGAGCCTCCAGGTCCGCCAGGTCCTCGCTGAGCACCTTTCGACCGGGTGTCGCGCCGGCATCTCGCTTGCGCCGGACGAGCTCCTCTGTCTGGCGCACGGAGAGGTGACGCTCAAGCACGATCTGCAGCACGGCGCGTTGGAGCTCGGGAATGGTCAGGGCGGCGAGCGCGCGCCCGTGCCCCTCGGTGATGCGCCCCTCGATGATGGCCTCGCGTGTCTCCGGCGCCAGGTCGAGCAGGCGAAGCGAGTTGCTGATCGCGACGCGGCTCTTGCCGACGCGATGGGCCACGGCCTCGTGGGTCAACCCAAAGGTGTCGATCAGCTCCCGGTAGGCGGAGGCTTCCTCGATCGGGTTGAGGTCCTCTCGCTGCACGTTCTCGACGAGTGCGAGCTCGAGCAGCTCATTCGAGGTGGAATCCCGGATCACGGCCGGGATCTGGCTAAGGCCGGCCATCCGGGCTGCGCGAAGACGTCGCTCGCCTGCGATCAGCTCGTACCCGCCGTCGGCGCTGCCGCGCACGACGATCGGCTGGATGACGCCGTGCGTGGCAATCGATGCGGACAGTTCTGCAAGGCCCTCCTCGTCGAAAACACTTCGAGGCTGGTGCGGATTCCTCCGGACGGCATCGACGGGGACCTGTGCAGCCGACGCCTCGGTTGCGCGCGGAATCAACGCGTCCAGGCCGCGGCCAAGGCCGAACGACCTAGCCACGGGCCGCGACCTCGAGCGCCAGGCTGCCGTAGGCGACGGCACCGCGCGAGGAAGGGTCGTACAGCGCGATCGGCAACCCGTGGCTGGGAGCCTCCGAAAGGCGAACGGTGCGCGGGACCACCGTGTCGTAGACGGTGCCGTTCATGTGCCGGCGTACCTCTGCTGCCACCTGCGCCGAGAGCTTGGTGCGGCCGTCATACATGGTCAGCACCACTCCCTCGAGCTCAAGGCGTGGGTTCAGGCTCTCCCTGACGAGTCGAATCGTGTTCACCAGCTGGCTCAGGCCCTCAAGTGCGTAGTACTCGGTCTGGATCGGTATCAGGACTCCATCGGCCGCTGTCAACGCGTTCACGGTCAGCAGGCCCAGCGACGGCGGGCAATCGATCAGGACCCGTTCGTAGCTGCCCTTCAGCTCTCCAAGCGCGGCCGCGAGCCTCCGTTCCCGTGCCGCCATGCCCACCAGCTCGACCTCCGCCCCGGACAGGGCGGGCGCGGAGGGCAGGAGATCCAGCCCTTCGATGGCCGTTCCCACGATCAGCGCGTCCAACGGGACGCGCTCGATGAGCGCGTCGTAGACGGATTGATGGAGCGATCGACGGTCGACCCCCAGCCCGCTGGTGGCATTCCCCTGCGGGTCGAGATCAATGACGAGCGTCGGTGTTCCGGAGAGGGCCAGGTAGGCCGCCAGATTGACCACGGTCGTCGTTTTTCCGACGCCGCCCTTCTGGTTTGTGCAGGCGGTAACCCTGACCACGAGCGCTCCGCAGCGAGTTCAGATGGGCAGCCTCAATTCTACCAGTTTGAGCGGTTATCGGCCGGTTATCGGCGCCTTACCCGGACCCGATGTTTCACGTGAAAACTGCGCATCTTTTGAGAGCGCACGAGGCGGCTGGGTATACTCGGCTGGAGCGCTCTCCGGGGCGTCCACGCCGATGGTTACACCCTCCCGCAGCCCGATGGGGGAACCAGCATCAGCTACACGAGCGTCCTCCTCGCCGTGGTCGTGGGCATTGCACACGCCGGCCTCGCACCGGAGATCGAAGTCGCCGGCGTGCGGCCAAACCTCATATTGGTCGCCGTGGTGCTGGTGACAGCGTTGCTCGGCTTCGGACCGGGCATCGTCTGGGCTTTCGCCGGCGGCCTGACCGCGAATCTCATCTCGACCGCACCGATTGGCAGCATTCCGTTGAGCCTGTTGGCAGTCAGTGCCCTGGTGGCTGGCGGTGATCGCGTTTTCGGCCGCCTGACATGGCTCTATCCGATCCTGGCGGCGTTTGCCGGGAGCATGCTGGCCGACCTCGTGATCGTTGGGGTGTTTCGCTTGTTGTCGGACGCCGTGAGCGTGGGCGTTCCCGTAGAACTGATGCTGCCGGCGGCCGTGTTGAATGCAGGCATCGCCGGCCTGCTGCTGTACCCGGCCCGCGCGATGACCCGGCGCATGGTCCTGGAGGAGAAGCCGGCGTGGTGAGCGGCCGTGGCTGATCTCAACGAGGGCCGGCTCGATCTCCCCCGGTCGCGGGCGCGCTTCATCTCCTTCGGCGTGGCCGCTGCAGTGCTCTTCACGATTCTTGGCGGCCGACTGTTCCAGCTGCAGGTCGTGAACGGAGACGAATACGCTGCGGAAGCCGCTGCGACACGCACGATCGAGGTAGCCCTGCGCTCGCCCCGAGGCCTCGTGTTCGACCGTGAAGGACGGCCGGTGGTCGTCAACGTACCGTCGTGGACGGTCAAGGTGCGACCCGCGGACCTGCCGGACGAGGGGGTGGGCCGAATTCTGCGGCGCGTCGCGAAACTGGCCGGGGCGGACGCCGCCTCGCTGCGCCGGCGTCTGGACGCGTTCCAGGGGTCGCCGTTTGAGCTGGTGCCTCTCCAGCGGGGAATCACGCGCGAGGCGGCGCTTCTCATCGGCGAGGAGTCGCAGACTCTTCCGGGCGTGGTGGTGGAAGTGGAGCCTCTGCGCCGCTACCTCGACGAGCGGGGCCGGACCGACGGGCAGCTGCTGTCTCACGTCCTGGGCTACGTAGGTCCGGTGGACCTGGCTGAGTTCCAGGAGCTCGCCGACGCCGGCTACCTGCGCGACGACCTCATCGGTCGCGCCGGCATCGAGGCCACCTTCGAGGAGGAGTTGCGCGGCACATACGGCGTCGAGCTGATGGAGCGGGACGCGCAGGGACGCCCGATCAAGACGATCTCCACCGTCCGCGAGGCGAAGGCGGGCAAGAACCTGATGCTGACGATCGACGCCCGCATGCAGCGCATCGCCACCCGATCGCTGCAGTGGGGCATGCGCGCGGTCGGCCTCGAGCAGGGCGTGACCGTGGTCATGAACCCGCAGACAGGCGAAATCCTGGCCATGGTCTCGCTGCCCGCGTACGACAACAACAAGTTCGCCGGCGGGATCAGCGCCGAGGACTACGAGGTCTACCTGGACGATCCTGCGAAGCCCCTGCGGAATCACGCGATCGCCGATATCTTTCCGCCCGGATCTACGTTCAAGCTGGTCACCGGCCTGGCCGCGCTCGAGGAGGGCGTCACCAGCGCGTCGCAGATCTGGCCGACCTATGGCTGCTTCCAGATCCCCGGCGCGCCGCGCGGGCAGTGCCTCTTCGACTGGAACCACGCCGGCTTCGGACCGCTGAGCATGATCGACGCGTTCGCGAAGAGCTCCGACACTTTCTTCTACCAGATGGCCATCGCGCTCGGCGTCGACGACCTCGGCATGTGGGCGAACCGGCTCGGCTTCGGCGAGCGGAGTGGCATCCGCCTCCCCGGAGAGGCCGCCGGCATCGTCGCGAGCCGCGAGTGGGCGAGGTCGCAGGGCCGCGACGATGTCTTCACCGGCGAGCTGGCTCAGGCGGGCATCGGGCAGAACGTCGTCGCCGTCACGCCGCTCCAGCTGCTCAACTCATACGCCGCCGTGGCGAATGGCGGGCGGCTCATGCGGCCGATGGTCGTCCGCGGTGAGACGGATGCCGAGGGCAACTTGATCAGGGAGTACGAGCCAGAGGTTATCCGGCGGCTTGGTGCCAGCAACGCGAACCTGCAGACCATGCGCATCGGCGCCCGGGAGGTCGTGACCTCCGGTCACGCGTACAACATCCGCGACCTGAATCTGCCGGGCGCACTATCAGGCAAGACGGGTACGGCCGAGTTCGGCACGCGCGGCAAGAACGGAGTCCTCCCGTTCCACTCATGGTTCGTCGCCTACCTCCCATCGCGAGCCGGAGCCACGGATGCGGACCTGGCGGTGGTGACGTTCTCGTACTCCGCGGTAGTGCCCGGCAACGTCTCGCTGGAGGTGGTCAAGTACTTCCTCCAGGAGTGGTACGAGCTCGACCAGGACCTGCGCCTGGATCCGCGCGACTTCTCGCTGGTGGCGGCCAACTGATGGGCGCGGCTGCGGTAACTACAACACTTGTTGACAATGTCCGGACACGTCGCTGGCGCGCCTTTGACCTGCAGCTCTTCCTCTACGTGGCGCTGCTGATCGCATTCGGCGTGGTGATGGGCTACTCCGCCGGGTTCACCGAAGCCGGGTCGGGCACGGGCCTGTCTCAATCGGTCAAGACCCTCATCTGGACCTCGATCGGCCTGATCATCTTTTTCGTGGCGGCCAGCGTCGACTACCACTGGCTGCAGACGCTGACCGTGCCGATCTACCTCGCCGTGCTTGGCCTGCTGACGCTGACCATGCTCATCGGCACCAACCTGTTCGGCGCGCAGATGTCGATCACCGTGGCCGGGCTGGACTTCCAGTTCAGCGAGGTCAGCAAGGTGCTGATGATCGTGGTGCTGGCCAGCTTCCTGTCCAGCCGCCGCGAGCGCATCGGCAAGCTGTCCACGCTGGTCGGCGCCGGGCTGCTCATGGCGGTCCCGACGTTCCTCGTCTTCAAGCAGCCGGACCTCGGCACATCGCTGGTGTTCGTGGCCATCCTGATCGGCATGCTCTTCATGAGCGGCGCCAGCATCGGCTGGATGGGTGTGCTCGCCGGGCTGACGATCGTGGCCGCGCCGCTGGTGGTGCAGTCGCTGCAGGACTACCAACGGGATCGGCTCTTCTGCTTCCTGGACCCGTATGCCGACCCGCAGGGTGCCTGCTATCAGCTGGTGCAGGCGTTGAACGCGGTCGGCTCGGGCGGCGTGTTCGGCCAGGGGCTGACGGCAGGACGGCAGAACCAGCTCGGCTTCCTCCCCGTGCAGTCGACCGACTTCATCTTCACGGTCGTGGCCGAAGAGCTCGGCTTCGTCGGCAGCATCGTGCTGCTGGGCATCTTCGCGCTGCTGATCTGGCGGATCCTGGTCATCGGCTGGGGTTCGCGTGACGCCCTGGGCATGATGGTCGCCACGGGCCTGGCCAGCATGCTGCTCTTCCAGATCATGGTGAACGTCGGGATGGTGATCGGGATCATGCCGGTCACCGGCATCCCGCTCCCGTTCGTCACGTACGGCGGCTCGTCGATGATCTCGCTGCTCTTCGGGATGGGCATCCTGCAGTCCGTCCGCATGCAGGCGCGCAAGCAGACCTTCTAGTCGGGCGTCGCGCCGTCCGCGGCTGGCACTTCCTCGGGCGGCGCGGCTGGCTCGATCGATTCGACCGGCGGTTGCATCGGGCCGGCAACCTCGAAGGCAAGCTCCGGTGAATCGCCATTCAGCCGGCGGAAGGCGTACTGGTAGAGGTCCCGTCCGAAGGCGACCGTCGGGGCCGCAAGGATGGCGCCGCCGATGCCGAACAGTGCGCCACCCGCCACCAGGGCCAGGATCATGACGGCGGGGTGCAGCTTCACCGCGTCGCCGATGACCTTCGGCACCAGCAGGTTGTTCTCCAGCTGCTGAATCGCGGTGTACACGACGACCGCCGCCAGCGCCGCCGCCGGGCTGATCGTGAGGCCGATCAGGATGGCGGGCACGGCCGCGATGATCGGACCGATGATCGGGAACCATTCGAGGACACCGGCAATCAGCGCCAGCACGAGGGTGAACTCGCCAAATTCGCTGAAGCCGACGAGCGTCAGGATGGTCAGCCCGATGACCGTCGCCATGAAGATGGCCGCGCCGAGGACGAGCTGCCCGCGCACCCAGCGGCCGCCGACGGCCGCGAAAAGCGCCATCACGTTGCGGGCGTCCGGCCTCCATCCATCCGGCAGCGCGCGCTCAACGGCGGCCGGCAACCGCTCCCGGTCCTTGAGAACGAAGAACAGCCAGACCGGGATCACGACGAGTCCCAGGACGAATCCAGCGGTGCGCAGGATGGTGGAGACGGCCGGCCCCAGGATCTCGCGGATCGCCTGGCCGAACGCCTCCTCCGCGCTGCGGATGGACTCGTCGAGCGTCGCTCGGACTTCAGGCGGCAGCGGAAGCGACTCGTACCACTCGAGAAGGCCGCGTTGCACGTTCGATAACGCAGCGCCAAGCTCGGGCAGCTGGCTGATGAAGTCGCGGGTCTGGCTCGCGATGGGCGGAACCGCGAAGGCGATGAGCGCCCAGACCAGGGCGACCACGCCGGCGTAGCTGGCCACGATCCCGGCCCACCGGGGCACGCCACGCCGCTGCAGGAAAGTGACGACCGGATCCAGGATGAACGCGAGTGCGGCACCGATGAAGAAGGCAGGCAGCGCGCCGCGCGCCGACCACAGCGCCCAGAGGACGATGACGCCGACAGCCAGGACGAACAGGCCGAGCCGATGGCGTTTAAGCGTCGCCAGGAGATCCGCCATTCGATCCACGGTACCATCAGGGCACTGATGACCGACCGTCCCAACGACCAGTCGCCGCGACAGCGCTGGCAGATCCTGTTCTCCCGGCACGAGCCGGCCCTGCGGCTGCGCCAGGCCGAGCTGCTTGCCGAGTTCGAGCGCTCGTTTCGCGAGGCCGGCCTGCCTCTGTCCCAGACGAATGCTTCGCGCCCGCGCGCGAGGCTGAAGTTCG
>DASSCW010000220.1:0-2056 GCA_035697465.1 Candidatus Limnocylindria bacterium
GAGCAACCAGGAAAGTCTGCGCCTGCAATATGCGTTACGCCAGCGTGCCTGCGATCTCGGCTGGCAGGAGGCCGACGTCGAGGTTATCGATGTCGATCTCGGCCTGAGCGGGGCCGCCGCCGAGCACCGGCGCGGCTTCAAGGACCTGATCGCGCGGGTCACGCTGGGCGAGGTCGGGATCATCCTGTCCTACGACGTTACCCGGCTCGCCCGCAACTGCTCGGACTGGTATCCGCTGCTCGACCTGTGCGGCTATCGCCAGTGCTTGATCGCGGATCGTGATGGCGTCTACGATCCCGGATCGGCGAACGGCCGCCTCCTGTTAGGCCTCAAGGGCACGATCTCCGAGGTCGAACTGCACACCATGCGTGGCCGTCTGACCGCCGGCCTGCTCAACAAGGCCGAACGCGGCGAGTTGGCGCTGGCTCTGCCCGCCGGCCTGACGCGTGACGCCGGCGGCGGCGTGATCAAGGATCCCGACCGTGAGGTGCGGGATCGGATCGCCCTGGTCTTCACCAGCTTCCTGGAGCAGGGCTCGGTCGGCAAGGTGATGCGAAGCTTCGCCCGCCGGGACCTCGGCGTGCCGCAGTGCGATCGGTTCGGCGAGGCGGTGTGGCGGCCGGCGACGCTCGATCGGATCACCCGGATCCTGAGGAATCCCGCGTACGCCGGGGCCTTCGTCTATGGCCGGACCCGCTCCCGCCCCACGCCGTATTGCAACGGCAAGCGGGGCAGCGTCCCGCGCCCGATGGCGGAGTGGAAGATCGTTGTGAAGGACAAGTACCCGGCTTATATCGACTGGGAGAGCTTCGAGCGGATCCAGGCGATGCTGTGCGACAACCACGCGGAGTATGACCGGAACAAGACGCGCGGCGCTCCCCGCGATGGGGCCGTGCTGCTTCAGGGCCTTGTCTGGTGCGGGCACTGCGGCCGCAAGATGGTCGTGCAGTACAAGAGCAAAAACAGCTATCTTTGCAACCACTTGAATCGTCTCCAGGGCGATCCGATCTGCCAGCGTCTTCCCGCCGACCCAATCGACGCGCGGGTGGTGGCCGCGTTCTTCGCCGCGGTGACGCCGGCTGAACTGGAGGCCTGGAGGCGTGCCCATGATGCCCGTTGCCAGGCGGACGAGGCTCTCGATCGTGCCGAGGCCCAGCAGGTCGAACGTCTGCGCTATCAGGCGATGCTGGCCGAGCGACAGTTCAACAAGGTTGATCCGGATAACCGTCTGGTCGCCAGCGAGTTGGAACACCGCTGGGAAGTGGCACTACGCGAGTTGCGTCAGGCCGAGGACCTGCTGGCCCGGCACCGGGGAGCCCGCGCCGCGCCGGAGATGCTGTCGGCTGAAGACCGGGAGAGTTTTCTGGCGCTCGCCCCGCGGTTGCCAGCCCTTTGGCAGCACCCCGACATGACGCGCGAGCGCAAGAAGTTGCTGCTCCGCAGTCTGATCGACAAGGTCGTTCTGCGGCGGCTGGCCGCCGACCGGATCAGCGTTCGGATCGTCTGGCGCGGCGGCGAAATCTCCGATCTCGAGGTCGAGGTGCATACCCATCGGTCCCTGACCCGCGGCGCTGAGATGGAGGCCCGGCTCCTTGACCTGGCGCGCCAGGGTCTTGATGACGGGACCATCGCCGCCCGGTTGACCAGTGAGGGTTATCGCTCGGCTCGACGCGCTCATGTCCCCATGGAAACGGTCCGCCATATCCGGCAGCACCACCGCGTGCTGCGAAACGAGAGACAGACCCACCCCCGCCACATCCCGGGCTGGTTGACCATGGCCGAACTGGCCAGGCGGCTGCAGGTCTCACGCGATTGGATCGAACGGCGCATTCGCAACGGGACAATCTCCATTGTCCGCGACGCGGCCACCCACCGCCTCCTGTTCCCGGATACTGACGACACCCTCGCCAGTTTCACGGAACTGAAGGCTGGCGCGGTTGATCGCATCGACTGCACCCAGCAAACAAACCAATGAGGGCATCAACATGACCGATCGTACTTCTACCTCTACGTCATCCTCGATATCTTCAGCCGCCGGGTCGTCGGCTGGTGCGTC
>DASSCW010000221.1:0-2193 GCA_035697465.1 Candidatus Limnocylindria bacterium
CCATGCCGGATCCCTGCTCGGCGAACCAGGGCACGCCGGCTACACCCGCCACCAGGTAGAGCAGCATCGCCGCGCCAGCGCGCCACGGACCGAGCACCGCTCCGGCAAGCAGGACGGTGAAGGTCTGGAGCGTGATCGGGACAGGCGTGAACGGCAACGGGATGCTGATCTGGGCGGCCACGCCCGTGAGCACGGCAGCGCCGATCACCAGCAGGACATCGCGCAGCAGGGCGCCGGGCAGCAGGTCGGCCAGGACGCGCGGCCGAGCGGGGGCGGCGGCGGTCATCGGGTGCGCGGGAAGCCCAGGTCGACCTTGGAGGTGGACGGATCGGGCCAGCGCGCCGTCACCACCTTGCCGCGCGTGTAGAACTGGATTCCCTCCGGCCCGTACATGTGCAGGTCACCGAACAGCGACGCCTTCCAGCCACCGAAGCTGTAGTAGGCGACCGGCACCGGGATCGGCACGTTGACCCCGACCATGCCCACGTTGACGTCGAACTGGAACTGGCGCGCCGCTCCCCCGTCGCGGGTGTAGATGGCCGTGCCGTTGGCGTACGGGTTCTCCTCGATCACCTGCATCGCATCGGCGTAGGTCGGGACCCTGACGACCTCGAGCACGGGGCCGAAGATCTCGTTGCGATAGCAGTCCATCTCCGGCGTCACGTGATCGAGCAGCGAGACGCCCAGGAAGAACCCCTCGCCGTCCTTGTGGAGCGCGTGATCGCGGCCGTCGACCCGCAGCGTGGCGCCCTGATCGCGGCCGCTGTCCAGGTAGCTTGCCACCTTGTCGCGGTGCTCGCGGGTGATGAGCGGTCCCATCTCCGATTCCGGATCGCTCCCCGGCCCGACCTTGATCTTGGGCAGTCGCTCCTCGATGGCATGGACCAGCGGATCGCCGGCATCGCCGACCGCCACCACCACGCTGATCGCCATGCAGCGCTCGCCGGCCGATCCGTAGGCAGCTGAGACGGCGGCGTCGGCGGCCATCCCGATGTCCGCATCGGGCAGGACCACCATGTGGTTCTTGGCGCCGCCCAGGGCCTGCACCCGTTTGCCGTGCCTGGTGCCCGTCTCGTAGATGTAGCGCGCGATCGGCGTCGAGCCCACGAAGCTGACGGCGGCGATGTCCGGGTGCTCCAGGATGGCGTCGACCGCCACCTTGTCCCCGTGCACGACGTTGAAGACGCCGTCCGGCAGCCCGGCCTCCTGGAGCAGCTCCGCCAGGTAGATCGATGCGGATGGGTCCTTCTCCGATGGCTTCAGGATGAAGGTGTTCCCGCAGGCGATGGCGTTGGCGAACATCCACATCGGCACCATGGCCGGGAAGTTGAAGGGCGTGATGCCGGCCACCACGCCCAGCGGCTGGCGGATCTGGTACACGTCGATACCGGTCGAGACCTGCTCGGAGAAGCCACCCTTCAGCAGGGTGGGGATGCCGGTCGCGAACTCGAGGTTCTCCAGGCCACGCTGCACCTCGCCCAGGGCGTCGGTCCGCACCTTGCCGTGCTCGCGGGTCAGGTGCGCGGCAATCTCCTCGGCATGCTGCTCGACCAGGTTTCGGATGCGGAACAGCACGTGGGTGCGCTTGCTGAGCGAGGTGTGGCGCCAGGCGGGGAACGCCTCTTTCGCGGTTCGGACGGCGGAGTCCACCTCCTCGACCGAGGCGAAATCCACCTCGCGGGCCAGCTCGCCGGTCGCCGGGTTGTACACGGGGCCGCGTCGCCCGCTCGTCCCCTCGGTGCGGCGTCCTCCGATCCAGTGGTTCACGCGCTCGACGTCGCGCACCGCGTCCGATCGGGGCTCGGCCAGCTGTGTCATCAGAATCCTCCTGCCAGGAAGGCAACACAATACCGCGCCGGCTGCCTCAGGGCACCCTGGGCCTCTGGACCGATGCCTCCACGGCGGGTATCGTCCCCGCCGTGGAGGGAGCCGTGACCTGCGCGCTGTGCGGCAAGCCTGTCGAGCCCGGCGAGGCCTGGATGGAGTCAGACGAGGAGGGAGCGCGACGCGTGGCCCACGCCGGCTGCGTCTACCGCGACGAGCCGAGCGCGCGGACGCACGCGTCGTGGCGGCCGGGCGAGCCGGAGGATGAGGCATGACCCTCACGGTCGGGACGGCAAGCCCATGGCATTGACGCAGCGACCGTCCGAGGTCGCCACGCCACCGCTCCTCGAGCGCGGCGAACAGCTTGCC
>DASSCW010000222.1:0-2872 GCA_035697465.1 Candidatus Limnocylindria bacterium
CCGCCGGGATCCGATGACGAATGTCACCGACGATGACCCGGTGCGCACCGCGAAGATCGCGCTTGCCCACCTTCGGGAGCTGCCCGACTACTACACGCGCCTGGCCGTCATGGAAGGTGCGGAGGCGTAGAGGGTTCGCCGCTCCACGGGTCGCCAAGCGTCCGCGGGGAGATACGTTCCATTGGCGTTCCCGCTGGCGGGTCACTGGACCACGGAACCGCCCTGCGGGTCACAAAGTCGGTCATCTGACCCCGCCGGCGGGTCAATTGACCCAGGAGCCAGGGAAATGACCGCGGATTCGGGGGACATCGGCCTTTCCGTGGTTCAGTGACCCACTGACCGGATCAAGTTCCAAACCGCACCCGGACCCAAGGCAACGACAGGAGATGACCGGGCGAGAGCCATCGCTATACTGGTGCGCCGGGGCCCCACACCGAGCCGGAACCAGCCTCCCGTCCACGCACCCACCCTCTCGAGGTCGCCTTATTGCGCGCTCTCCTCTCCGTATCGGACCGCGAAGGCATCGTCGAGCTCGCCCGAGGCCTCAAAGAGGCCGGCATCGAGTGCTACGCGACGGACGGGACCCGCCAGCACCTGGGTGAGAACGGCATCGAGGTCGGCGCCGTCTCGGAGCTGACCGACTCGCCGGAGATCCTGGGCGGCCGCGTCAAGACCCTCCACCCGCACATCTTCGCCGCGCTGCTGGCCCGCAGGGATCAGCCGGACCACCTGGCCCAGTTGGCGGAGCACGGCGTTGAGCAGATCGACATCGTGGTCGTAAACCTCTACCCCTTCGCGGAGACGGTGCGCGAGCCCGGCGCGACGCTCGACCAGGCGCTGGAGCACATCGACATCGGCGGCGTCGCGCTGCTGAGAGCTGCGGCCAAGAACTTCCCCGGCGTGGCGGCCGTATCCGACAAGACCCAGTACGCGAGCGTGCTGCGTGACCTCAAGGCGCAGGGAACCGTCAGCCCCGAAACAAGACAGAAACTGGCGGCGGAGGCGTTCGCCCTGACCGCCAGCTACGACGCGCAGATCGCCAGCTACCTCAACCAACAGGCGGGAACGCTATTTCCCAGCCGCCTCACCCTGGTGGTGGAAAAGAAAGCGGACCTGCGCTACGGCGAGAACCCGCATCAGCTGGGCGCCTTCTACGCCGATCCGGCCCAGTTCCTTACCAGCATCAGCCGTGCGCGGCAGATCGCCGGCAAGGACCTCAGCTTCAACAACCTGCTGGACCTGGACGCCGCCTGGGCGATTGCCAGCGACTTCAAGACTCCGGCCGTCACGATCGTCAAGCACGGCAATCCGTGCGGCCTGGCGAGCGTCGTGGACCTGGCGGAGGCGTTCCGACTCGCCCTTGAGGGCGACAGCGTAAGTGCGTACGGCGGGATCATCGGCGCCAACCGGGTCGTAGACGAGCAGGCGGCCAGAGCCATCCGCCCGGGCTTTTTCGAGGCCATCGTGGCGCCTGGCTACACGCCGGAAGCGTTGGAGATTCTGCGCACCAAGAAGGGCTTCGAGATCATCGAGGTGCCGCCCAGCGACAGCGACGAGCCGGAGATGGGGATCGGCAACTTCGACTTCAAGCGGATCGGCGGCGGGCTGCTGGTCCAGACCTTCGACAACCTGGAGGAGGACCGCAACAAGCTGCAGGTCGTCACGCAAAGACGCCCAACGCTGGAGGAGCTGACCGACCTGCTCTTCGCGTGGCGCGCGGTGCGGCACGTGAAGTCGAATGCGATCGTGCTGGCCAAGAAGCACGCCATGGTGGGCATGGGTGCGGGCCAGCCGTCCCGCGTGGTCAGCGTGGAAGTGGCGCTGCGCAAGGCCGGCGAACGGGCGCCCCTTTCTGTGATGGCCTCAGACGCCTATTTCCCCTTCCCCGATGGAATCCAGATCGCGGCCCAGGCCGGGGTGACGGCCATCATCCAGCCGGGCGGCAGCATTCGCGACGAGATGGCGATCGAGGTGGCGGATCGCCATCACATGGCCATGGTCTTCACCGGCCGTCGGCACTTCCGGCACTGATGGACAAGCTCATCGCCGGCGAGGCCGTTGCCGCCACCGAGGCCGGCGCCATCGCCGCGTCCCGACTCATGGGCCGTGGCGACCGCGAGGGCGCCGATCACGCCGCCGTCGAAGCGATGCGCCGCGCGATGGAAGAGTCGGAGATCAGCGGCACCATCGTCATCGGCGAGGGCGAGCGGGACGAGGCGCCGATGCTCTACATCGGCGAGAAGGTGGGCAACCCGGAAGCGGCCGTCGAGGTCGACATCGCCGTCGACCCGCTAGAGGGCACGAACCTGGTCGCCACGGGCTCGCCGAACGCGACCGCGGTGCTGGCCGCGGCGGAGCCCGGCGGGCTGCTGCACGCGCCGGACACGTACATGCGCAAGCTGGTGGTCGGGCCGCAGGTGGCCGGGCACGTCTCGTTGGATGACCCGGTGGAGAAGACGATCCGCACCATCGCCGAGCGACTGGGCCGCGGGCCGTGGGATATCACCGTGGTCATCCTGGACCGACCGCGTCACGAGCAGCTGATCGCCGACGTGCGAGCCACCGGCGCGCGGATCAAGCTCATCTCGGACGGCGACCTGACCGCCGGCATCTCCGTTGCCGTGTCCGGCACCGGCGTGCACGCCGTGATGGGAACCGGTGGCGCGCCGGAGGGCGTGCTGACCGCGGCCGCCCTCAAGTGCCTGGGCGGAGAGATCCAGGGCAAGTTCGCATGGCGCTCAGCGGAGGAGAAGGAACGCGCGCGGGTGATGGGCGTGGACGTGGACGACAAGGAGCGCGTCTACTTCACCAACGACCTTGCCTCCGGGGAGGAGGTCGTCTTCTCGGCCACCGGCGTGACGGACGGCGAGCT